>JAIXUR010000430.1 GCA_027483425.1 Cyanobacteriota bacterium
AGGGGCAGACCTATGGGTCTGCCCTGCGTCGGGGTAGGTGGGTAGGGGTAGACCGGTGTGTCTGCCCTGGATCGAGGTGGCGAGAGGGAAGACCAGTTTGGGATTTTGGCTGTCAATACACCTCCCTCCCTCCCCGTAGCCGCTGAATTCCCGTGTACTATGAGAACAGTGGTTACATCCCTTCACACGCTTGCTGTTGCCCTATGTCGTTCTTTCGGTCTTACATTGCACCCCTGATGATTGTGTTGATTTTTGCGGTGGCGATGTTGGCGGTCAGCGCCCGCATCTTTTTGCCCAGCGATATGATGGCTCCCGCCCCCATTGAAGAGCCGGTGTCGATGATAGTACCGATGCCGACGGCGAGCACTGACCTGGTGATGCCCGAGTTGTCAGAACTGATCCACGGCCTTGGGAGCGATCGGGTTGAGGGGTAGGTAGCTGGGCGTAACTAAACTGATGCTGGTAGGGGTGGAAGGGATGAAACCTCCTGCCTAGGAAAGCAGCCCCAAACCCCTGCTTAAAATTAATTAGCCTGATACCAAATCCGAGTCACACAACCCCGATTCGAAACCGATACCTCGTAGGGAGCATTGCAGTACAATGCCCCTACAAACCGGGGGCATACAGATAGGATTTGTATCCTATACGAAAGCCCCGGCAGAGACTCTGCCAGGGCTTTCGTAGCTTTAACCGTTAGCTTTAACTAGATCTATTGCCCTAGGATAAATCCTGCCGGACAAATGTCTTCAAAACGATTCGTAGACAGCAGCACTTTGACTGATTACCTTGAGAAATCTCCCCAAGAAACTTTTAAGGAAATAGAGATATCTAAATGCCGTCGTGAAGAAACCAGCGCGTGGGGTTTATAGCGTCTCTAGGCATTTTTTCACAGAGCTCTCAATCAGGTATAGAGAGGAAATATCAACAACCGAGTAAAGTGCTGCTGGTATTTGACGAGATAGATTCAGACGTTAAACCGATAACGTACCTCCCATTTAATAGGACTGAACTATTCGATCTGTCGAGAAGGAAATCACGTTTGGCGTCGGGTGATTCACTTCCTTATCTATTAAGATACTCCCCTCGTTTGAGGATGGCCAGCGATGATACCAAAGTTTATGGTTGAGTTAATGCTTACTCTCATAATGGTTAAGCACAGGGGTTAAGCACAGGCTGCCTGGGGCCGTATTCCCTTTGGCTAGCTACCTGGGGCTGCTGGGGCGATATGCTGGGGACGGGCAGGCGCTACTATAAAATGAGCGGCTTCCAACGGTGGAATAGCCTATTGGTCAAGGGTAAGGAGCGATCGCTGTGGCACAGATAGAACACATTACGGGCACCGGAATACCTCTGCGGGGTAACGACATCGACACCGATCGCATTATTCCAGCCCGGTTTCTCAAGTGTGTGACCTTTGACGGGCTGGGCGAGCAGGTGTTTGCCGACGACCGGTTGGCCCTGGGGGGCAGCCACCCCTTTGATCACCCCCAGTACCAGGAGGCCACTATTTTGGTGGTGAATCGCAACTTTGGCTGTGGTTCGTCGCGGGAGCATGCGCCCCAGGCGATCGCCCGCTGGGGCATCAAAGCCCTATTGGGGGAAAGCTATGCAGAAATTTTCTTTGGCAACTGTGTGGCCATTGGCATTCCCTGCTTGACGGCTACATCGGCGGTGGTTAATCAGGTGCAGGCGCAGCTGGAGGCCGACCCTAGGACCCCTGTTACCCTTGACCTGGTGACTCAAACGGTGACGGTTGGGGGCAACAGTGAGGCCGTAGTCATGGCCGAAGGGGTGCGTCAGGCGTTTTTGGCGGGCACCTGGGATGCCTGTGGCCAGTTGGTCGCCAACGCCGATGCCATTCGTGCTACAGCGGCTAGGCTACCCTACGTGACCTGGTAGGGCAGCCCTAGCCCTAACGCCCCGTCTGAAATTCTGGATAGGCCTCCATCGCATGTTCGCCCAGATCGAGGCCCTGAATTTCTTCCGCCTCACTGACCCGAATACCCACCGTAATCCGCAGGATCAGCCAGCACACTAGGCTAAAGGCCACGGTAAACGTTCCCACTGCCGCAATACCCAAAAGCTGTACCAGCAACTGCTGCAGGCCGCCGCCCATAAACAGTCCAGCTAGGGGAGCCGAACTCTGCTGCCAGGGATAACGGTCTGGGGCCACGCTAAAGAGACCCAGGGCTAGGGTGCCCCAAATGCCACAGACCAGATGAACCGAAATGGCCCCGACGGGGTCGTCAATTTTGAGCCCATCGAACAGGGTGACCGAAAAGACGACAATCATCCCGCCCATCAGGCCAATCAGCGCCGCACTGCCCAGGTTAACGTAGGCGCAAGAGGCCGTAATGCTAACCAGCCCAGCCAACACCCCGTTAATAATCATCGATAGGTCGGGCTTGCCCAGGTAGATCCAGGCGGTGACGGTGGCGGAGATCCCCCCCAGGGCGGCGGCGATATTGGTGGTAACCACAATGTGGCTAATCGCAAAGGGATCGGCGGCCATGGTAGAACCGGGGTTAAAGCCAAACCAGCCCAGCCACAGAATCAAACAGCCCAGGGCTGAAATGCTTAGGTTGTGCCCTGGCATGGCCACCGGGCGAGCCTGAAAGCGCCCTCGGCGGGGCCCCAGCACAATAGCCCCAATCAGGGCCGCCCAGCCGCCCACGGAGTGCACCACCGTAGACCCGGCAAAGTCGTAAAAGCCAAGCTTAGCCAATAGGCCGCCACCCCATACCCAGTGGCCGGTGATCGGGTACGACAGCCCCACCAGCAGCAGACTAAAGAGAAAAAAGGCCAGAAACTTAATGCGCTCAGCCACAGCTCCCGACACAATGGTGGCCGCCGTACCCGCGAAGGCGAGCTGAAAGAAAAATTTGGCCTCCAGGGGTACCCCGGCCCAGCTCAAGGCGGTGTAGGTGCCTTCGTAGGCGTTGCCCGTGGCGGGGCTGTTGTCGGCTCCTTGCAGCAAAAAGCCAGACAGGCCAAACAGGGGGTTGCCATCGCCAAACATGAGGCCAAAGCCCACGACCCAAAAGGCCAGGGTAGAGAGGCCAAAGACAATCAGGTTTTTGGCCAGCAGGTTGACGGCGTTTTTGCGGCGGCAAAACCCGGTTTCAAGCATGCAAAACCCGGCGTTCATAAAGAACACCAAAAACCCGGCCACCAGCACCCACACCGTATCGAGGGCGACCTTAAGATCGGCGGTGCTCGTGTCTTGGGCCAGGGCCGTAGGACAAAGCACGACCAGACCACCAAGGGTCAACCAGGGAATATAGCGCCACCGGTAGCGCCACTGGCCCCCAGGCTTTCTGAGGGCATGCAAACGCTGGCTTGAGGTTTCCTGCAACATAACGACAACGTGGCTCCAATGGACTCTCCTTATCAGCCCATAGGTTGGCACGAATTACCGTTCACGGTGCAAGTTTCTATGTCACAGCAGAATTAATGGCGGAGCTAGACCGGCACTGGGGGCGATCGCAGTCTGGCCAAAGATTAAATCAGCTACCCGCAGATGGGTCGATACCTTACTGCTCTGGGGTATGGCCCTGCACAATGAGCACAGAGCAGAGGGCGCGGTGTATGACGTAGCTGCTCACGCTCCCTAGCAACAGTTTCTCCAAACCGCGCAGACCACGCCGCCCCAGCACAATTAAATCGGCGTTCCAGGCTTCAGCGATCGCGCAAATTTCGCGGCCTGGCTCACCGATGGCGTGGGTAGCTTCGGCGGCAATACCGACAGCCTGGGCCTCAGCTACTCGTGCTTGCAGACGGTCCTGATTTTGCTTTTCTTGCTCTTGCCAAAGCTTGATATTGGCTTCGAGCGCCCCGAGGTTCAAACTACCAAAGGCTCCACCCGATGTCATGTACGTGGAGGGGGGGGAGCTGGTATTGAGGGGGGCGATCACCTGGACGATGTTTAAGGCAGCACTGTTCGCTTTAGCGATGACCATCGCTTCGGTCAGCACTTGGTTGGCTATGGTCTGTTCACTATCGATCGCCACAAGAATGCGATGAAACATAACTCTAATCCTTTGCGCTGTGGGGTGAAGGGGTAGGGCAACTATCAGGCGTTGTGTCTAGTCTACTCAGCCTCTTCTGGCTCGTAGGTGGAGGCGATATGGAGTTCCTTCATCTGGGCCTCATCCACGCCCGAGGGAGCCTGGGTCAGCAAGCAGCGGGCCTGCTGGGTTTTGGGGAAGGCGATCGCATCGCGGATCGACTCCTCCCCTGCCATCAGCATCACAATGCGGTCTAAGCCGTAGGCAATGCCGCCGTGGGGCGGGGTGCCGTACTCAAAGGCCTCGAGCAAAAAGCCAAACTTGTCCTGGGCGGCTTGGGTTGAGAGACCGATGGTTTCAAACACCTGCTTCTGCACCTCGGGCTGGTAAATCCGCAGACTGCCGCCGCCGATTTCGTAGCCGTTGAGCACGATGTCGTAGGCCACGGCGCGGGCGGTTTTGAGATCGGCCACATCGTCGGGGTGGGGGGCGGTAAAGGGGTGGTGCAGGGCCTCAAACCGCTGCTGGTCAGCGTTCCACTCAAACATGGGAAAGTCGGTCACCCACAGCAGGTTGAGGCTATCGGGGGGGATTAGATCCATCTCGCGGGCGATCGCCTGGCGTACCCGATCCAGCGTGGCATTGACAATATCGGTCGGCCCCGCCCCAAACAGCAGCAGGGTGCCCTCGGTAGCGCCGGTACGCCGCAGCAGTTCAGCCATTTGTTCAGGGCCGAGGTTGTCCTTAATCGCGCCGATGGTATCTACCGCGCCATCGGCCCGCACCCGCACGTAGGCGAGGCCCTTGGCCCCCGCATCCGCCGCGATTTTGAACAGGTCACCGCCGGGCTTGATGCGCACATTGGAAATCTGGTCGTTGCCGTTGGGGATCGGCAGCACCTTGACGATGCCGCCGTCGGCCACCGCCCCGGAGAACACCTTAAAGCCGCAGTCCTGTACCAGGTCAGACACGTCCACCAGTTCGAGGCCGTAGCGGGTGTCGGGCTTGTCGCAGCCGTAGCGATCCATCGCCTCGGCGTAGGTAAGCCGGGGAAAGGGACGGGGAATCTCAACCCCCTTCACCGCCTTAAACAGATGGGCGACCAGGGCTTCGTTGAGGGCCAGGATTTCGTCCTGGGTCATGAAGCTCATTTCCATATCCAGCTGGGTAAACTCGGGCTGGCGATCGGCCCGCAGGTCTTCGTCGCGGAAGCAGCGGGCGATCTGGTAGTAGCGATCGACCCCCGACACCATTAACAGCTGCTTGAAGAGCTGGGGCGACTGGGGCAGGGCGTAAAATTCGCCGGGGTTGACCCGCGAGGGCACCAGGTAGTCGCGCGCGCCCTCGGGGGTCGAGCGGGTGAGAATCGGCGTCTCAACCTCGAAAAACCCTTCCTGGTCTTCGAGAAATCGGCGAATGGCTTTGGTGACCTCGTGGCGCAGACGCAGGTTGTGGGCCATGCGCTCCCGCCGCAGGTCGAGGTAGCGGTAGCGCAGGCGCAGATCTTCGCGCACGGTCTCAGCGTCGGCGGTGGAGACCTGAAAGGGCAGGGGCTTGCGCACCGCGTTGAGTAATTCGATCGAGTCGGCGTAGATTTCGACTTCGCCGGTGGGCAGCTTGGGGTTGAGGGAATCTTCGGGGCGCTGGCTGACGCGGCCCTGAATTTTGACCACATACTCGTTGCGCAGGGGGTCGGCCTGGGGATAGGAGGCCGGAGTGCGCTCGGGGTCGCTGACGACCTGGATCACACCGCTGCGATCGCGCAGGTCAATAAAAATAACGCCCCCATGGTCGCGGCGGCGATCGACCCAGCCGAACAGGGTAACGGTGCTGCCAATGTCGCTGGCCCGCAGGGTGCCGCAGTAGTGGGTGCGCATAGTGAACTTAGCTGCTTATATTGCAAATTTCAAAACCTTCCCATTATCTAGGATAGTGGGTGAGCTTGAAAGGTAATTTTTGGGGTGAATTTCCCCAGGAATTCTGTCCGTTGATCAGGGGAGCGTGAAGGCATGGTCTGGGTACGGTGCGGGCAGCGGTGGAGGGCGGATGTGGAGGCGATCGTATTCGACAAAGACGGCACCCTGGCCGATTCCCACCGGCTGCTGCACCAGACGGCCCTGGCGCGGGCCGAGGCCTGTGCCAAGGCCGTCGGGGCGGGGGCGGGGCTAGTGCAAGCCCTGCTGCAATGCTTTGGGGTATCGGCTAGCGGCCTTGACCCCGATGGACTGATGGCGACGGGCACCCGCGAGGCCAATCGCCAGGGGGCCGTGGCCGTGCTGGCCCAGGCGGGCTATCCCCCCGACCAGGCGACGGAGCTGGTGGCGGCCTGCTTTGCGGCGGTGAATGCCAAGCGCAACGGCAAGGCGGCCTCCACGCCGCCCTTTGAGGGCACGGCGGCCATGCTGGAGCGGCTGCACCAGAGTCCTTTGAAAATTGGAGTGCTGTCCTCCGATAGCCCCGCCTACGTGGAGGAATTTTTGCGCTACTACGACCTGATGCCCTGGGTGCATGGGTGGCAGGGTACGGGGCCAGGGCAGCCGCCGAAGCCTGATCCGACGTTGCTGGGTCAGGTGTGCGATCGCCTCCAGGTCTCCGTGGCCCGCACCCTGATTGTTGGCGACAGCTGGGCCGATCTGGCGCTGGCCGAGGGAGCAGGGGCAGCTGGGTTTGTGTCGGTATCGGAGGGGTGGGGGCGATCGCCCGTGCCAGGAGCAGAGGTCGTGTTGCAGCACTGGGATGATTTGGCGGTGATGCATCCAGAGGCTGTGGATCACCCAGGCCCAGGCCTATCCTGAGCCAGCTGTCGGGTACCGTCATCCATAGAACGTGGGGCAAGGGCCAGAGTTACTATTACAGCAGGATCCAATCGATTAAAATTATTGTCTCTCCCTGGGAGGGACAGGGTGGCTAACTCCATCCCATCCATAACGGAGAACAAACGCCATGGTGTCGTGGGTACTCAAAGAATGGCAAGTTGCCGTCACCGCTCTGCTGCAAGGGGAGACTATTCTGCTGTTGCGCAAGGGCGGCATCCGCGAAGCCAAGGGGCGGTTCTCTCTGGCGGCGCGGCAGGTGTTGCTGCTGCCCACGCTGGAACACCAGAAGACAGCTCTGCTCAAGGAGCCGTTTCAGTCGTTGGCGATAGCGGGGACAACGCCTAGTCCTGGTACTGGTACTGGCCAGATCTGCTTTACCAGCTGGGCCACGATTACCCATGCCCTCCCCCTGACCGCCGCCGCAGAGGTCGCCGCCCTGCTGCCCCACCTGGTGTGGAATGAGCAATTTGTAGAGGAGCGGTTGGGCTGGCAGCCCGAGCGACCCCTCTACGGGCTATTGTTACGCGCCTATCGGCTAGAGTCGCCCCTGGTGCTGCCCCGCCATGGTGGGTACAGCGGCTGCCGCTCCTGGGTCGAGATTGGCGAATCGGTGGCAGTCGAGAACAGCACCCCGGCCCTAGCAGCGGCCGACTACATCAACCAGGCCAAAGCCATTTTGGCCGCAGTGCCCTCAGTCACCCCGCTGACTACCCGATGATAGCGACCTGGGCTCATCGTTGACGACCACCGCCTCGGAGCTGTCAGCAAACACGCTTTCGGAAACTACCCGGTTGGTCACCTCTTCTAGGTAGCTGCGCAGGGTCGCGTCGAGTTCTTTGAACTCCGGCCAGAGGGTCTCATCGACAAAGGTGCAGGGCACCTTAGCCATGACCGTGGTGTGGCGCTGGCGGTAATAGCGATAGGGCTCGATGCCGTAACGGCGCAGCAGCGCCACAAATAGCTTGCGGGACCACATATCGTTGAGAGTAAACCGATACTCCACCGGGGGATCGGCCTGCCGGGCGGCTTCTAGGCGCTGACGAATGCGATCGATCGCCTGGGCAGAGGCCTCTTTTTCCCCAGGAGTAGTGGCTCCAGAATGGAGCCGCTCAATACGCTGGAGCTTTTGGATGAGCTGTTGTTCGTTGATCACAAGAGCAATGCCCTCAGGGAGGGGGCTGGGCGGTTCACATAGCCTTAGGGATAGGCTACACAACCTTGCCCCAGGCCGCAATGCATCGGCTTGCCAAGGGGGAATTTTGCAAGCCGGTGCATTGCGGTGCAGGAGTCACTGTTGTTGAGAGCCTGTGGGTACTTGCTGGTCGAGTATGGGGTGTACGGCGTGGCCATTCTCGAGGCCTTCAAAGGTCATGGCTACAATGCTTGCAAGTAAGACCAACTCTACCGTTGGCGGTGTCAAGCTAAAATTGAGACTAGGCACGTGGGCTTGTGGCGCTATGGATAGAATTTCAGTCGATGCTCAAATTCACTTTGGCAAACCCTGTGTGGTGGGCACCCGAGTTACCGTACAAAATGTGCTGGAGCTATTGACTGACGGGTTGTCCTTTCAGGAGATTACAGAAGATTACTATCCAGAGTTGAAGGTTGAAGATATTCAGGCCTGTTTGCGCTATGCCATTGCCCTGATTGCCTCTGAAGACATTCAGCTAGTGCCTGCCTCTGCATGAGATTGCTGTTAGATCAAGATGTCTACGCTAAGACAGAACACTTCTTGCAGAATGAGGGGCATGATGTCGTTCGCGTCTCAACGCTTGGGCTGGCAAGGGCAACGGATGAGGTGGTGCTGAGCACGGCTCAGGAGCAGGATCGGATTTTAATTACCCGTGATCGTGACTATGGCAACTTGGTTTTTGTGCGATCGCTGGGCACTGGGGTGATTTACCTGCGAATTTTGCCAACCACGCTAGAAGCTGTACATGGTGAACTGGGTCGGGTGATCGCTCAATACTCGGCGGCGGAGTTGTCGAAGGCGTTTGTGGTGGTAAACAAGGATGGGCATCGCTTCCGAAAGCTGGCCTGACAAGGACTCTCAAAGACACGGGCAATATCCTGGGTAACGGTTTCACGGAAGTGGGCTTTAAGCGCAGCGCGAGTGCCCAGGTCTATCTCACAGCCTAGGATGTCTTCAAGGTACTGTCGAACTCGAAACACATCAAACAGGCTCAATCTGCTCCTGAGACGGCCAAGTGTCACGGAGTTGTTGGCGCAGTCGTTCGGAGAGCGATCGCCCCGTGCCGCCGCGCTGAACCAAAATCAGCTCAGCGCCGATACTCACCGCAATTTCCTCTGGCGTCAGCGCCCCAATGTCTAACCCAATGGGGCCGTAGATGGTTGCCAACATATCACTGGCAATGCCCGCCTGGGCGATCGCCCCATAGACCTGACGCACCCGCTTTTCGCTGCCGATCATACCGATGTACTGGCAGGGGATGGGTCGCTGGAGCAACAGATGGAGGGCGGCGAGATCGTAGGTGTAGCCCCGCGTCACCAGGGCGGCGTAGAGGTTTTGGTGGGTGGCCAGGGAGGCGATCGCACCCTCTACCCCCGTCGCCAAAATCTGGTGGGCCTGGGGATAGTAGTCGGCATTGGCCCACTCGGGGCGATCGTCCTGGACGGCGACCTGGAAGCCAATCAGGTGAGCGACCTTGGCCAGTTGAATGCCCACATGACCTGCTCCCACAATCAACAGGGTGGGGGGCGGTTGGAGGGTTTCGACAAAGGCCGTTGCAGAATCGACTGGGTCAGAATTGTCTGCCAGGTAGGGATCGCCCGATCCATCCAAGGGCGTGACGAGCGTCACCGACTTCCCCTGATTCAGCCGCTGCAAGATGGTCTGCACGAGGGATTTTGCGGCTTCGCCCTGCCAGCGCTCCAGCCATACCCCCATGTGGCCGCCGCAGACCCCTTGGGTTTGCCGCTGGGGTGCCCCAGACAAGTCAATCTCGACAAATTGTTTTGCCCCAGTTTTTAAGACCTCCTGGGCCTGGCGCAGCACCTTGGCTTCCCCAGCGCCGCCGCCGATGGTGTTAAAGGCTTGGCCGTTGGCATCGACGACCAGCTTGGCCCCCGCTTCACGGGGTACGGAGCCCCGCACAAGGGTGACGGTAGCAAGAACGGCAGGGCCATAGTTAAGGGCCTGGGCCAGTTGTTGAAAGCAGGTTGTCATAAAGTAACCAGTATTACTTTAATAACGAAGTCATCTTGGTCATGGTTGCTTATCTATGAGCTAGTAGTAGTTTTTGTATTTCTTTAGAGCTAAAGCTCGGTAACCCCTACCAATTTGAGCAGATCCTAGGATTCTCTCTGCTTTTTTGAAGTGCAAGCATGGATGTTGGAAAATTGTATGAGCCTAACCTCACCATGGTAATTATCAGTGGCTAACCCAATACTCTACGGCCTGATGCTCCACACTTCCATCGGGCATGGTAGTGCGGTTTAGCCTTGCACCGTTAAGTTCTGAGCCCTGTAGTTCTGCCCATTTCAGTTCAGCATCTTCAAGGTTAGCGCCCAGAAACTTAGCTTTCCAAAGTTCTGCACCACGCAGGCTAGCCCCCGTTAAATCGGCATCTTGTAGGTTAGCACCGGTCAAATCGGCGTCCCGTAGATTGGCCTGCTGTAGGTTGGCTCCCCGCAAATTGACACCTCGCAAATTGGCTTTTTGTAGATTGGCACCGTAAAGAATAGCTTCCGACAGATCCGCACTGCTTAGGTTGGCCTCTCGCAGATCGGCCTCTTCCAGATTAGCCTCGGCAAGATGGGCCTGAGGAAGGTAAATTTTAACTAAATTGGCTTTGGGAGCTTCTAGCGATCGCAATGGCACCCCATCCTTGTGTAAATCTTCCAGGGCACGAATCCGAGCGTAGCTAGTAGATAATTTATTGGCAGTGGCATTATCAATAATTCGCCAGGCTTCAAAATGTTTTTGGGCTTTGCGATCCGGTGCACCCTTGAAATACAAAATAACCGCTGCGACAATTGCAAAAGACTCAGCATTTTCAAAAAATATCTTGATTGTATCTCGCTTCAGCAAATCCGCAGGAGATTTAACACTGACATCCTCATGTACCCAAACGGCAATGGTTGCTAAAATGAGTACAGATACCAATACAGCCAGCCAGGTAGGGATGTGTTGAATCCACTTCTCCATCTTTCTAACTGATTTTGAAGCTTTCCAACTCATCACCAATGCTTGATGAAATTCAGAAAGCAATCGGCGTAGAAATAGAGTGCAAGACATAACATGTCGAAATAAATTCATGAGTTTCCATTGTGATCACGGTTCGCCCACTAACATGCCTTGCTATCTTTAAGGCTCAGAAAACTATGAAAGGCAGGATGTACACAGAAGAATTCGATATTTTCTAGATTAATGGTCGGTAGCTCGTAGTGACCTAAAAATGCCCCGTGGGAGGTAGAGGTATTGCGCATGTGTTGAGGCACCTTAGCCTTGAGAAAACCAATGTGGTAGAGCAGCTTTTTTAACTCCAGATAGTCCATTTCTTGAACCCAGTTTACGGCTCGATCAGTGTCTAGTTCGCCGCAGACAATAGCCAGTAAGAGGTATTCCAGGTCTTCTTTGTCAAAGGTATCTTTACGACCCCTAAACACCTCGAACAGATCGAGCAGGTAGGGATACTTGAAGCGATATTCAGAGGCTAAATCCTTGGTTTTTTGCTCAGAGTAGACTTCCTCTGCGGCAAAAATGGAGTCTTCTTCGACTCGTTTACCTTCACAGTAATATTCCAGGCAGAGCTTGCAGAGTTGGAGTAACTCACGGGGACGATGCTGAGTTCGATCGATAATATAGTCCACCGAGTTTAAGTTCTGAGATGAAATCATAGAGGTAAAAATTGAATTCCAGCGCCGCAGCCCATTATGAGACATGAGTTCTGGGAAACAATGGGCAATACGTAAGCCAATCAACTCTAAAAGTTCGGCTTTTCCCCAGCGGATCACCTCTACATCTTCCCGGATTTTTTGGGCATCTTCATAGATTTGAGGGATGTTGTCAAACAGTTCTTGCCGGATGGAGATGTATACTCTGAGGTTGGGACTAATGCGATTTAACTTCTGAGAAGCTTGAAACAAACCGGCTAGAAAATACTTGGCATCTTCTGAGTTATCCCAGCCTTTGTCTAGTTCATCAATAAAAATCTTAATTCGGGTTTTTTGGAGAATCGTTTCTAGGCTAGGCTGTAAATCTTTAATTTCTTCTAGGCTGTAGAGGGCCTGGAGTTCGCGAGACTTTTGAAAGCTTTCGTGACTCCCTATTTTTATCTGTTCCAGTCGTTTCAGATATTCAAATAAAATTCCAATTGTGTTCAAATCTTGGCTATTTAAGTTGTTGATGACGTAGTTGTAAATATCCTTTTGGGAGCCTAGTAATAAGCCTCGCTTTTTTTCAGCGATTTTCTTGAATACCAGGCTGTAGAGCAGATATTGCCAGGCTACTGAATAAGAACTTTGTTTGCCCCAAGACCCCTCGCGTTCACTGCGGAGATGCTGGGATAGCATCTCGTAGGAATATTCTTCCGGAGAAAGCTCAATAATTAAATTTCCTTTGCGGGCCTCGGCAGCGGCCATATATTTAAAGATAGCGCTTTTCCCCGCTCCACGACTGCCGACGAGGATGGTTTTATCGCTATTGAAAAATTTTTGATAGGTGGAATTTTGATAAAAATACTCGGCCAGACCAACTGTGATATCGCGTTCTGCCGAGTCTGAGCCTAAGTTAAGCAGGCGAATATCCAGAGGCATAGGCAAATAGTTAAGGCGTTTGGGGCAAGGTATGGTTAACTTGCTCTTAGTGTATAGCCTCAGGCTGTTTTGCCAAAGTACACTCGTGGGTCATGCGTTTATAGGTTGGGTCTGCTGGCTCACGGCAGCGCGGACGTTTTCAATGGCCCACAGGGTCGCCTCTGGGGTGGCTGGTAGTGCCAGGGGCACGTAGTCGGCCTGGCCAAAGGCGGCGACAGCGGCGCGGATCGCCTCCCGCACGGCCATGGCCAGCATAAAGGGCGGTTCGCCCACGGCCTTGCTGCCGTAGATGACGCCATCTTGGGCGGCGCGCTCCAGCAGGTGCACGGTGAACTGTTCCGGCACTTCGCTGATGGTGGGGATTTTGTAGGTGCTGGGGGCAAAGGTGCGCAGACGGCCTTCGCCATCCCACACCAGTTCTTCCATGGTCAGCCAGCCCATGCCCTGCACAAAGGCCCCCTCAATCTGACCCTTATCCACCAGGGGGTTGAGCGATTCGCCCACATCGTGGACGATATCCACCTGGCGCAGTTTGAAGGTGCCGGTAAAGCCGTCTACCTCCACCTCGCAGACTGCTGCGCCGTAGGCGAAGTAATAGAAGGGGCGACCCTTAGACAGCTTGGCATCCCAAAAAATGTTGGGGGTGCGGTAAAAGCCGGTGGCCGCCAGGCTAATGCGTTCGTTGTAGGTCTGCTGCACCACCTCGTCGAAGGAGATGCGGGCGCTGGGGTAGGTGCGACAGTAGATCCAGTCGTCTTCGAAGACCATGTCCTCGGGGGCATCGAGGTTGAGCATGCGAACGGCGACGGCGGCCATGCGATCGCGCAGGGTCTTGCAGGCATCCTTCACCGCCTGGCCGTTCAGGTCAGAACCGCTGGAGGCGGCGGTGGCGGAGGTGTTGGGCACCTTGTCGGTGCTGGTGTGCATCATGCGCAGGCGCTCGACCTTGACACCCAGGGCCTTGGCGGCGACCTGGATCATTTTGGTGTGCAGGCCCTGGCCCATTTCGGTGCCGCCGTGGTTGAGCTGAATGCTGCCGTCGGTATAGATCAGCACCAGTGCCCCGGCCTGGTTGTACTGCACCTTGTTGAAGGAGATGCCGAACTTGACCGGGGTAATGGCCAGGCCGCGCTTTTTGTAGGGGCTGGTGGCGTTGAAGGCGGTAACAGCTTCCTGGCGATCGCCATAGCCAGACTGATCCTTCGCCTCTTGCCAGACCCGAGCAATGCGGTTGTCGACAATTTCTTGGTCGTAGTGAGTGGTGCTGGTTTCGCCCTCGCCGTGGTAAAAGTTGCGCTCTCGCACCAGGTCGGGCGGTAGGTTGAGGGTGCGGGCGATGCGATCGACCACCTCCTCAATCACAATCATGCCCTGGGGGCCCCCAAAGCCGCGATAGGCGGTGTTCGACACCCGGTTGGTTTTGGCGATTCGCCCCTCCACCACCAGGTTGGGGATGTAGTAGGCGTTATCGATGTGCAGCATGGCCCGCGCCAGTACCGGCGGCGAGAGATCCAGGCTCCAGCCGCCGTCGGCGGTGAGGGTGGCTTTCAGGGCGGTGATTTTGCCGTCGGGGTCAAAGCCCACCTCATACTGGCCCAAGAAGCCGTGGCGTTTGCCGGTAATCAGCATGTCGTGGTGGCGGCGCAGGCGCACCCGGACGGGTCGGCCGGTTTTATAGGTGGCCAGGGCGGCGGCGGCGGCGAAGGGGTTTGCCTGGGATTCTTTACCGCCAAAGGCTCCGCCCATGCGCAGGCAGGTGCAGATCACCCGGTTCTCGGGCAGCCCTAGGATCCGAGCAACAATGGCCTGGGTCTCAGTGGGGTGCTGGGTCGAGGCAAAGACCTGGAGATTGCCTTCGCCATCGGGCACCACCCAGCTGGTTTGGGTTTCTAGGTAAAAGTGGTCTTGCCCGCCGATCTCGACTTCCCCAGCAAAGCGGTGGGCCGCCTGGGTTAGGGCAAGGTCGGGGTCGCCCCGGCGAATGACTTGGAGATCGTTGTGGTAGCTTTGGGCGGCGATCGCCTCCTGCACCGTTTTCAGCGCTGGCAGCGGCGCGTACTCCACCACAATTTTGGCGGCGGCTTCACGGGCGGCGGTTTCGGTCTCGCCCACCGCCCAGGCCACCACCTGACCGTAGTAGCTGACCTCGTCGGTGGGGAGGAGCACCTCATCGTGAACAATCACCCCGGTGTTGTTTTCCCCCGGCACATCGGCGGCGGTCAGCACGGTAATGCAGCCGGCCACGGTCAAGGCCGGGGCGATATCGAGCTGAGTAATGGTCGCCCTGGCGTGGGGCGACAGAACCGGATACAGCGAGAGCATCCCCGCCGGTTCGCGCTGGTCATCGGTGTAGATGGCGGTACCGCTGACGTGGGCCACGGCGCTTTCATGACTCTTTCGCTGACCAACTGGGCTCATGGGGTGTTCTCGTTAAGGGTGGTCTCTGTCATCCCCTCCTGGGAGGGGCCGGGGTGGGTCTAGGGGAATTTGGAATGTCATCCCCTCCTGGGAGGGGCCGGGGTGGGTCTAAGGGGATTTTGGATTGGCGATTTTGGATTTCTCGCTGTAGCAAAAGGCCGTCAACCGTAGGGTGCATCCGCACAGCGATGCACCGCGTTAGGTTCTCGAACCCTAAGGAAATTCCACAAAGAACTTCTCGAACAGATTCACCACCAGGCGCTGGCGATAGGTGGCGCTGCCCCGCAGATCGGTGAGGGGGGTAAAGGCCTCTTGCAGCAGGGGTTTAACGGCCTGGATCGTGTCTATTGTCCAGGGTTTGCCGACCAGGAAGGATTCTGCGGCGATCGCCCTCGCCGGAGTCGCCGCTACCCCTCCGTAGGCCAACCGAGCGTGGAGAATCTGGTTGCTGGCATCCACATCCACCCCAAAGGCGGCGGCCACAATGCTGATGTCGTCGGTGCCGCGCTTGCCGATTTTGTAGGCCTGGGTTAACCGGCGAGCGGTGCCAGGGGTGCGGGCTTTGGGAATGTGGACCGACACAATCACTTCGCCGGGCTGCAACTCGGTCTGGCGATAGCCGGTAAAAAAGTTGGCCAGGGGTAGGGTGCGCTCCCCACCGGGCCCCGCCAGTTTCAGAATGGCATCCAGCGACAGCAGCACCGGAGGCAGGTCGCCAATGGGGGAAGCGGTGCCGATGTTGCCGCCCAGGGTGGCCCGGTTGCGCACCTGGCGGGCCGCAAACCAGTGGATCATCTCATCCAGGCTGGGAAAAAGGCCGTGGAGGCTGGCTTCAATATGGCTGAGGGGTACCGCCGCGCCGATGTCCACCCACTCGTCGGTCTGCTGA
>JAIXUR010000186.1 GCA_027483425.1 Cyanobacteriota bacterium
AGACCAGCTAACGATGGTCTGACGGGCTCATCGTCATCGGTGAACCGGTCTGTCGCGCTAGTGTCGCGCTAGTATAGAAAATCTTGTCCCTGTACAGGCTGCGATCGCGGCCCCTTACCGTTGTGATGACTCTACCCACCAGCACCCAGCCGATGGATCAGGCCCAGCGCCAGGCCCTAGATGACCAGCTTTCAAAGCGTTACATCGAGCTTGACCCAGGCGGCTATTTTTTGATCTATCTGGATGGGGACCAGGGGCTGATCTGTGCCAAGCACTTTGCCAACACCATCAACGATAAAGGGCTAGCCTGTGATCCCGTGACCGGAGCCCCCCTGCCGGTGCGAGGGCCGGTGGAACGCGTACCCACCTATGCCTACAGCGGGCGCACGGCCAAAGAACTGTGCATGGCCATTTTTGAAGACCCCGCTAACCCCTGCCCGATTACCTGCCTCGATCATGCCGCCTATCTGGGGCGCGAGTTCATGCGTGCCGAGGCGGCCCTCAGTGCAGGCCAGGCCTATGTTCAAGATTAGCGGTCAGACGGAACTATCGTCTTTCGGTATCAATGGCGGTGTCAGTGGCGATCACGATCGCGGTGGCGAACTAATGCACTCGGGTGGACAAGAGCTGCTCTTCCAGGGCGGCAATCCGGTTGTAAGCGGCGGTCAGCTGAGCCGTTAGTCGCTGAATCTGTACATCCGGTGAGAAAGTAGTATCTGCATTCTGCCGATCTAAATCGAGATAGCTGCTGTCGAGCAAAATATCTTTGTGCTCGCAAACGGCATCTAGCATCCCAGATCGCTGGCGGGCAGCGTTACCATAGGAGAAACGGCCTGGCCCAGCTTCATGGGAGTTCATGGTCGAGGTCTGGGCGGCAATCAGCGCGGCCACCTGATCGTTAACCTGATCAATCGTTTGATGCAGGGCGTCAATCTTATTTGTCAAAAGAATGACTTGAGTTTGGATAGAGTCCATATGACGCCTGGATTTTAAATTTCCCCATCATCCTAGACTCCAACCAATAGATCAGGGCGGGTCTCCTGAATCATTTAACCTTTATTCGTTTGCATTTTGATGGTCTCGATAGATAGACCTAAAGCAAGCGTAATTCCTTGTCTAAAAAGCGCTTATGACGATCTTGCCGTTGTCAGCCGACTGCTTAAGAGGGCGTTTGAAAAGTTAAAGAGCGTCTTGGGTTATACCTAGGCCGTAGGCTAATGTCCTCAAAAATCAGCGTTTTTGCTGTCTCTTAGTGGCAAACCAGACCTGGGACAACCCTTTGCAAACACCCTCTAAAACGGCTACAGCGGATGTCTGTCTGCTAGATTACTTTCGGGAAATTATTTTACCTGAGGAGAAATAGGATTCTGGGCTGAATTCTTGATTTTCTCTGGTTTTCTGTACATATGGGTGGGTTTTCTGGGTCTGTGCCGTACCTCGAGGCTATGCCCCCAGGGGCTGATTTAGTCGAGGGTGACGCTCTGCCCGGAGCTATAAACGGAGCGGTTGCCATAGATTGCTATAAAATGTCCCTGACCACCCCTCACTACGATAGATACCAGGGTCATGGGCAATGGGCCACCCCAGCGATTCGTTAACCCCACCAACGAATTAGCCAAAGAACGCAACCGTGCCGCTTCTGAGCGCACCATCAACGCCTGGACAGGAATTTGCATCAGTTTAATGGGCTTTGGGGTTGCCTTTGACCAAATTTCTCGCAGTTTGCGGCGACAGTTTCCCCAGGTGCCCCCCGCCATGACCCACAAAACGGCACCCTTGGTTGGCCTGGGCTTTGTGGGAGTCGGTTTAGTACTGTTGGTGTTTGCCCTAGTGCAGCGCCGCCTGGCGACCTACGCCCTTGAGCGGCAGGACTATGTCTTACTGCCGGTCAATCGATTGAACCGATTAGCGGTGGCAACCCTTGTGCTGACCGGGTTGATAGGCTTAGGCGTGATCCTATTGCTGCCCTAGCGCGATCGCCACGCCAGCACAGACCTGACTCCTGCCTCCTGGCCAAAGCACAGTTTCCACGTTGAGCTGATTTCTGCGACCAGCCTGCCATTTAGCTTAGAGCACTCAGCCCTAGCCAGCCAAAGGCCACTACCCCCGTGACCAATACGCCGATCCCAGTGGCTTCCCCCAGGGACCACCGGGGGGTATACACATACTCCGGTGCCTTAAGGCGTTTCATTTCGGCTTGGTGATCAACCCCCGCTAGCCCCAAACTCAGCACTCCCAGCCCAATCAAGACCAAGCTGAAGCCATGAACCCATCCGTCGGTGTAGCGAATGCCGGGCGAGAGGGCGCTGAGTACCTGCTCGAGGCCCACTCCGATACCAATCAGCGTCAGGCTGCTGCGAATGAAGGAGAGCAGGGAGCGCTCGGCGGCCAGGTGATTGCGCTCGCGAGCCAGGTCGGCTTGGGTGTCGCGGGGGGCGGGAGACGGCGATCGCGGCACCATCAACTAGTACACTCCTGGAATGAGCTTTTTGACCCGTTGGCGGTAGTCGCTGTAGTCGGCAGCAAAAATTGGGCGAGCACCCAATACTCGCCCCGCT
>JAIXUR010000132.1 GCA_027483425.1 Cyanobacteriota bacterium
CCTCAATAATCTGTATGGATACAGAGGTCACTAGGTTTCATCATAAACGGCAATTCTTGTTTTCTAAACATAGCAAAGCCCCCAGGGGGGTTTTGTAGCTAGAGCTACCCAACCCTGAGGCCGATGGCTAAGCCGTGGAAACAGTCGCCTGGTGATAAAACGTGATTAAAAATTGGCTAAATGGCTATTCTTAGATCAATTATTTGCATAACTTAAATATAGTTCTACTTTCGAAAAGAACAAGCTTTGGCAAGCCTTTAGACAGGCTAAAAAAAGTGGAAGAAATAGAATTGATGAGATGTCTAAAATCGCCTTAAAGATCCAATTTATCGGCGGAAATACAGCTTTAACCCTAGAAACCGCGTTTCTTGCCCTGAGTAGGATGGATAAGGAATTGCGTCGTTTCCCACCATGACCCTGACCCGTGGCTACATCTTAGTGCTCGATCCCGAGCGCCGTCACCGCGACGACGCCCACCCCCTTGAGGCTGACCTGCAATATCCTGTGTTTGTGGCGAGTTCTACCGAACAAGCCGTTAGTCGTGTCAACCAGGAAGTACCCTGCCTGGTCATTTTGGTGGGCAATAACTTTCAGACCTGGTCGCAGCCGCTGGTGAACCAACTGCGGCAGCATGACCAGGCTCCCGATATGACCATTGTGGCCTTGACCGATTCCGCTAGCCCCCAGTGGGACTATCGCGAAGACACACCGGGCCTCGATGGGCTGCTGGTCAAGCCTTTGAGTATGGACATTCTGCGATCGCTGGTGGAGTCAGCCTTTGCCCGCCGCATTGACCACTAGCCTCCTCGCTAGGGCCGCATGCGGCGGCGCTGGATCTCCCCTGCCCCTAGGTCGTTCTGAGGGATGGCTCAAGATCGCCGCTGCCCCAGGCCAGCACGCCCTGGTCTATGACGCCTTTCACCGTAAACCGCTCGGGGTCGAAGAGCGTGATATTGGCCTGGTAGCCGGCCAAGAGCTGCCCCAGGTAGTGGTCGATCGCGATCGCCCTGGCTGGGTAAAGGGTGGCCATGCGCAGCGCTTCCGCCAGGGAAATACCCGCGTGGTGCACGCAATTGCCCACGGCTTCTATTAACGTCAGGGCCGCACCGCCCAGGGTGCCGTCAGCCGATACACACCGGCCGTCACGATAGAACACCGGCTGACCGCCAATCATGAACGACTCCAGGGTTGTGCCCACCGGGGGCGTGGCATCGGTGACTAGCACCAGGTGGTCTTGTTTGATCCGCTGGGCCAGACTCACCGACCCATAGTGGACGTGGTGACCGTCGGCAATAATCCCGGCATAGACGTCGGCTTGGCTAAACACGGCCCCCACCAGCCCTGGACTGCGCCCCTGCCAGGGAGACATGGCATTGAACAGGTGAGTTACCATGCCTACCCCTGCCTCAAACCCGGCCATTGCCGCTTCAAAGCTAGCCTCGCTATGGCCAGCCGAGACTAAAATACCCGCCTGCGCCAGCTGCTGAATGTGCTCTGGGGCAACCCTTTCTGGGGCTAGGGTGATCAGTCTGACCACCTCTGGCCCGGCCTGGGCTATACGGTTTACCATGGCCTGATCGGCGGGACGAATGTAGGTTTTGTTGTGAATGCCACCCCGGCTGGGGCTGAGGTAGGGGCCTTCTAAATGCAGCCCCAGCACTCGGTGGGGGAAGTGACGACGGTACTCGGTGACCAGCGCGATCGCCTCAACCATAGCCCCATCGGTGGTGGTAATGAGCGTGGGCAAAAAGCTGGTGGTACCGCTCTGGAGGTTGGTGCGATGCATGGTATCCAGGGTGTCAGCGGTAATTGCATCATTGAACATCACCCCGCCGCAGCCGTTCAGCTGCAGGTCAATAAACCCAGGGGCCGCCGCCCAGCCTTGGCCGTCTAGGCGAGGCATCTCTGGGGAGAGTTGGGCCTCGGGCACCAGGTCGATAATGGTGGAACCGGCTATGACCAACGCGTGGTTCTGCAAGATCTGATGGCCGGTGTAGAGGGTGCAATGGGTCAGGGCATAGGGCCGTTGGCCGACTTCTACGGTTGGGGCCGATAACTCAGCTGTAGACTGGATGGCAAACTCGGAGGACATAACGATGCTTCGCCCCTTTCACGTGGCGTTTCCAGTGTACGACTTGGCCAGCACCCGCCACTTCTATGAAACGGTGCTGGGTTGCCCCGTCGGACGCACGGCCCCAACCTGGATTGACTTTAGTTTGTTTGGCCACCAAATCACGGCCCATTTAGTCGCCGAACCCCGACCCACAGTACCCACCAACGCTGTGGATGGTCACGGTGTACCGGTCAGCCACTGGGGGGTGATTTTGACCCCGGCGGAGTGGCATACCCTCGCCGATCGCCTGCGCCAGGCCCAGGTTACCTTTCTCATTGAACCCTACCAGCGGTTTGTTGGCCAGGTGGGTGAACAGTTCACCCTATTCATCACGGATCCCAGCGGCAACGCCCTGGAGTTTAAGGCCTTTGCCCAGGATGAGCGCATCTTTGCCCCGGCGGACGTCGAACTAGGGGCGATCGCCTAGCGTTGCCACCGCTGCCCGCGATAGATCCCCTCGGTTTTCGCCGTCCCTGGGTCAACGCTCTCTGGGGCAGACTGGTGAGTGCGATAGGGAATCCCCCGGTAGGTGAGCTGGTCACCCTCGGCAGAGCCCTCCACGGCTCCATGATCTTTGGATGGTTCCGTTGAGGTGGCTGCTGCTCCTTCGAGGGCCGCCGGAGCGGGGTCAGCTGGACGACTGGCCTGGGCGACCAAGTCACTGGCCCAGACTTGCCGCTGCAGTCCATAGAGAGCGGCCAATAGACCCAACAGCAACACTTGCCAGGGAGCTTCCACCAACCCCACCACCATCAACCCCGCGGCAGAGATAATACCAACCGCGATCGCAAGCAGAGTAAGAAAGGTCATCGGTGTCTCCCTTGACAACGGGTCAGTCGCCCCCTTGGTAATCCCTACATTACTGGAAGCGCCCGAGCTTGTCACCTGCCCATCCCTTGGCCCCATGACAAAAAATAGGATCCTGTAGCAGCTGCTACAGGATCCTATTTTTTGTCATGGGGCCAAGGGATGGGCAGGTGA
>JAIXUR010000020.1 GCA_027483425.1 Cyanobacteriota bacterium
CCAACGCTCTGCCCCCAGCCCATCGCCGGTCAGCCCTGGGCCTGGCGATCGACCAGCTGATCACCTGGCCCGTGGGGTTGCTCACGGTGGCGGCCCTGCTGTCCCTGGCCACCGGCAGCTCGGTGGATGCCGGGGTGATCCTGGGCGTGGTGGTGATTAATGGGATCATTGGCTACACCACCGAGAGCCAGTCAGAGCGCATCATTCGATCGCTGCAAGCGGGGTTGCCCCCCACCGCCCAGGTGCGGCGCGACGGCCTAGACCTCATCCTAGACACCACCCAGGTGGTGCCGGGGGATCTGCTGCTGCTGCGGGCGGGTCAGGCGGTGGCCGCCGATGCCCGGCTGGTTGAGAGCGATCGCCTCACCCTAGACGAGGCCTCCCTCACCGGAGAAAGCCAGGCGGTGGCCAAGCAGCCCGATTGCCTGGCGGCAGATGTGCCCCTGGCCGAGCGCCACAACCTGGTCTTTAAAGGCAGCCTGGTGACCGGCGGGGTGGGGCGGGCCGTGGTGGTGGCCACCGGCACCAACACCGAAATCGGCACCATTCAAGCCCTGGTAGAGACCACCGAAACCCTGGATACGCCCCTGCAACAGCAGTTGGCCAGGGTCAGCGGCCAGCTAGTGCTGCTCTGCGGCGGGGTGTGCGCCGTTATTTTTGCAGCGGGGGTGCTGCGGGGCTACGGTCTGTTGCACACCCTCAAAATCGCCATTTCCTTAGCTGTGGCCGCCGTGCCCGAGGGGTTGCCCGCCGTGGCCACCACCACCCTGGCCCTGGGCATGCAAACCATGCGCCAGCGGCAGATCTTGATTCGAGCTCTCAATGCGGTCGAAACCCTGGGGGCGGTGCAGGTGGTCTGCCTCGACAAAACCGGCACCATAACAACCAATCGCATGGCCGTGCAGGCGGTGACCCTGGCCCAGGGAGAGGTGACGGTGCCCCCAGCGGGCGATCGCCCTGTGAGTACTGTCACTGGCCTAGACCGGCTGCTGACCGTGGCGGCGCTGTGCAACGACAGCCAGACGGTGCCGACGGCAGCGGGAGGGACCAAACTGGACGGCTCGGCGACGGAAAATGCCCTGCTGTCCCTAGCGATCGCCTTTGGACTAGACCTGGAGGCCTTGCGGCAACGCTACCCTCGCCTGGCGCTCACCCCGCGCCGAGAGGACCATATCTTAATCAGCACCCTGCATGGCACCCCCGAGGGCACCGGCCTGGTGGCGGTCAAGGGCAGCCCGGCCCCGGTGCTCGATCGCTGTAGCCACTGGCTGGTGAATGATCAGACTACTCCATTGCAGGAGGGCGATCGCCTCACCCTGGCCGCCCAAAACCAGGCCCTGGCTGCTCGGTCTCTGCGGGTGCTGGCGATCGCCGATCGATCCCTGCCGCCCCAGGCGGATCTGGCGACCCTAGACCCCGCCATCTACGAGCAAGGGCTGACCTGGCTGGGGCTAGTGGGCCTGGCCGACCCCATTCGCGCGGGGGTGCCCGAGCTGATCGCGGCCTTTCACCGGGCGGGCATTGATACGGTGATGGTGACCGGCGACCAGCGCTCCACCGCCAAGGCCATTGGTGAACAGCTGAAACTGAGCCGCAGCGGCGAGTTGGCCATTGTGGATGCCTACGATTTGGCTGCCTTGACCGAGGGCAATCGCCAGACCCTCACCCACCGCGTCGATATCTTTGCCCGCATCAGCCCCGCCGACAAACTCGAGGTGGTGCGCAGGCTGCAATCGACCGGCCAGGTCGTGGCCATGACCGGCGACGGCATCAACGATACCCCCGCCCTGAAAGCGGCCAATGTGGGGCTGGCTATGGGCTCAGGCCGGGAGAACGGGGTTCATGATGTGGCCGATGTGATTATTCAAGACGACAACCTGGGTACGGTCATTGATGCGATCGCTCAGGGGCGCACCATTTACAGCAACATTCGTAAGGCGGTGCACTATCTGCTGGCCACCAACCTGAGCGAAATTATGGTGGTGGCCGTGGCGACCCTGGCCGGGCTGGGGGAACCCCTCAACGCTATTCAGCTGCTGTGGTTGAATCTGGTGACCGATATCTTTCCTGGCCTGGGTCTGGCCCTCGAGCCTGCTGACCCGGCGGTGCTCGAGCAGCCGCCCCGCCCCGCCGATGAACCGATCATCAAACCCACCGACTTGCGCCGCATGGTTTGGGAGGCCAGCGTCATGGCCATCCCCGCCCTGGCGGCCTATGGCTATGGTCTAGCCCGGTATGGGGCCGGGGCCGCCGCCAGTACCATCGCCTTTATGGGCTTGACCCTGGCCCAGGTGCTCCATGGGTTGACCTGTCGCACTGAAACCCGACGGCGGCGCGATCGCCCACCCCTGCCGACCAACCCCTATCTCACGGTGGCCGTGATCGGCTCCCTGGCCCTCCAGCTCCTGCCGCTGGTGCTCCCGGCCCTGGGCGATATTCTGCACATTACCCCTCTGGCGCTGGGGGATTACGGGGCGATCGCCGCTGCCGCCCTGGTTCCCCTGGCCATCAATGGGGCCAGCAAGCCCCTGGAACAGCCCGCCGCGAAACCCCCTTCCCTGATGGATGTCGCCCGCACATCCCTAGAGGATGTCCATTGACGGTGGGTTGAGGCTCTTCTCAGGCTTGTAGTATTTTGAATTACGTTGTAGCATAGCTATCTTGCCTGGGCCGACCTGGGCGATCGCACCAAACCCGAAGTCCTGAATTCAAACCTGAGTTTTTCAGAAGTTTTTCCCCTCGCGCAACCAGGACATTTGTCCCATGCTGTTTAGCGAAGAGATCTTTAGGTCTTGGCCTAGGTCTCCCTTGGTTGCTCATCTACCCATCGGTATGTAGCCATGACTGTATCTACCTTCATCCCCACCAGCGTCCAATGCCCCCAGTGTGACAGCCACAGCATTGTCGAGTACAAGCCCACGGTGTACCACTGCCTGAAGTGCGACTTTGAAAAAAATCTCAGTGATCCCCCAAAATCCAAGCCGACGAGCTCTGGCCCAGCGGTCTTGGGGCTGCTGGTCGGGCTGGGGGTGGTGCTGGCGCTCGTGCTGTAGGAATATCCCAACTAAAAAAACATCCCCTCCCAGGACGCGAACCGGCCCGTTGGGACGGTCGCGGTGAGAGCCCAGCTCAGTATTTAATGGGAACAATCCAGCTTGATAGTGCAAATGCACCACAGTATCATGGGGGGGCTGACCCTTGGGCTCCCCTATGGCTATTGTTTCTTCCCATACCCCCGACGACGGAGCGGCGGCGCCCCGGAAAAAGGCCTCGGCCCGGTCGGCCTCCCCCGCTGATCAGCCCCCTGGTGATGTTTCTGGGAATGTTTCTGGGGATGTGGTTGTGCAGCCGCTCCTCTCCCTGGTCAAGGGGGGAAGCGTCCAGCCCGAGGATCTGCAAGCCGAGGCGGCGGCCCCGGCACCGGTTCAATCGCCTGAGGCCCCGGCCCCAGAGGACAGCCTGCGGCCCCAGCGTCTGCAAGACTACATTGGCCAAGCCTCCCTCAAGGAGGTGCTTGACATTGCCATCAAAGCCGCCCAATCGCGCAAGGAACCGCTGGATCACCTATTGCTGTACGGGCCACCGGGGCTGGGTAAAACCACCATGGCGTTGATTTTGGCCCAGGAAATGGGAGTGACCTGCAAAATTACCACGGCTCCGGCCCTGGAGCGCCCCCGCGACATTGCCGGGCTGCTGGTGAACCTCAAGCCCGGCGACGTGCTCTTTATCGATGAAATTCACCGCCTGCCCCGAATCACCGAAGAAATTCTCTACCCGGCCATGGAAGACTCGCGGCTGGATATCACCATTGGCAAGGGTCAGTCAGCCCGCACCCGCAGCATTCCGCTGTGCCCGTTTACCCTGGTGGGGGCCACGACCCGAGTGGGGGCGCTGAGCTCACCGCTGCGCGATCGCTTTGGCCTGATTCAGCGGCTGCGGTTCTACGAAATCGATGAACTCACCCCCATTGTGCTGCGCACGGCTGACGTGCTGAAGACCCCGATTGAGCCCCCTGGGGCCGAAGAAATTGCCCGGCGCGCCCGGGGCACCCCCCGGATTGCCAACCGCCTCCTGCGGCGAGTGCGCGACTACGTCGAGGTCAAAGCCGCTGGGCCCATTACCGTCGCCCTGGCGGCGGAAGCGTTGGAACTGTTCAACGTTGACCCCTGTGGCCTCGACTGGACCGATCGCCGCCTGTTGTCGGTCATGATCGAAAACTTTGGCGGTGGCCCCGTCGGCCTCGACACCATGGCCGCCGCCACCGGAGAGGACTCCCAAACCATCGAAGAGGTCTACGAGCCCTATCTGCTGCAAATTGGCTACCTGCAGCGCACCCCCCGAGGCCGGGTGGTCACCCCCGCCGCCCGCCGCCACCTGGGCTACGAGGTTCCCATCTAGGCTGGCTGTCGGTGCAAGGACACCGTCGCGGCCAACTCCCCTGGCAGGTCGATGATGGCCTGCATCAGATTGGTCTGGTTGAGGTTGGCCCCAGACAGATCGGTACCGAGTAGATTGGTGCCGAGCAGGTTTGCGCCGCTGAGGTTCGCATTGGCGAGGCAAGCTCCCCAGAGGTCGGCATGCATGAGGTTGGCTCCGGCCAAGTTGGCCCCCCGCAGATTGATTCCCGTTAGCCGCGTGCCGCTGAGGTCTGCCCCCTGGAGCGCAGACCCTGGGGCGAGGTGATGGAGCGTAGCGGGTAGCCTATAGCCCTGGGGAAACCGAGTGCTTTTGGAGTAGAGGGCCCCGGTCAAATTAGCGTTGGCCATCTGGCAGTTTTGCAGGTTGGCACCGATTAAATTGGCCTGGGCCAGATTGGCGTGGCGCAGGTCGGCCCCTCGCAGGTCGGCCAGCATTAGGGTAGCCTGACTCAAGTCGGCGTAGCGCAGGTCAGTCTCTCCCAGCAGGGCGCTGAGCAAGTTAGCCCGGCTCAGCCCAGCCCCAGACAGGTGGCTGTTGACCAGCAGGGCCCCGCTGAGATTGGCACCACTTAGGTCTATGCCCCCTAAATCTCGCCCCCGCAGATCTTGGGTGGCCAGGTTGGCACCGGGCTCAAGGTTGACCATGCGGGCCTGAACTGGGCAAAACCCCTCCGCAAAGACGGTGGTTGGGTTGTAGATCGCGCCTTCCAGCCGGGCCTGACTGAGATCAACCTGGGTCAGCACCGCCTCGCGCAGGTCAACCCAGCGCAGGTCGGCCCCGGCCAGGTTAGCGTCGTTGAAGATTGCGGCTTTGAGGCTGGCGCGGCGCAGGTTCGCCTGGGTCAGGTTAGCGCCGCTAAAGTCAGCTCGGCAAAAATCGACCTGGGCTAGGCTCCAGTGGCTGAGGTCGGCCCCGGCCAGATTTGTCCCGCTGAAATCACGCTCCCCCGCACCAAAGGCTGTCCAAAGGGTTTCTAGCGTTTTGAGGTCCATGCCTGTCTTGCTCAACGGTTGCTTGTTTGTATGGTTAGTCATGGTTATAGGTTTTGCCTATTGGGCTCTCACCCCTAGGGGACAGCCAAGGCCTCGGTGCGAGGGCGGATAGGGTCGCAAAAAACTGGCTGGCGGTATCAAAACGGGTGAGGTATCCATGACGGGGCCCAGGGTGGGTGAACAAGCTGACGATTCAGGAAATCTCCCCTACCATAGACAACAAACCCACAAGAATCTACGAGTTTACGGACAGGCCTCTGTGATACTTTGATGAATTCTGGCCGCTGTCTACGTGGTTCCACGGGCAGTAGCCGCGTTCTGGAGGTGGGTGGCGATCGCACCCAAAAACTCTTGCTCCAGGTACGGCTTGGAAAAGTAGTCGGTGGCCCCCAGTTGCAGGGCGAGCCAGCGGTGCTTGTCGTTGCTGCGAGAGGTCAGCATCAGGGTGGGAATTTGGGCCAGGGCCGGGGTTTCGCGACGCACGGTGAGAAACTCAAAGCCATTCATGTTGGGCATTTCGATGTCGCAGACCACCAGCCCCACGGTGGGGTTTTGGGCCAGTTGTTCGAGGGCGGCTTGGCCATCGCGGGCCTGGAGTACCCGGTAGCCCGCCCGCTCTAGGGAAATCGCCAGGGTGCGGCGGGAGGTGACGGCGTCGTCTACCACCAGGACGGTGGTAGACGAGTGCAGGGTGGCCGGGGCCAGGGTGACCGGGGGGGCGGCGATGGCTGGCATCTCTGGGCCGGTGGCTGACGGTCGGCTGAGCAAATTATCCAAAAAGGCCTGACCATCGATGACGGGAATCACGCTGCCATCCCCCAGCACGGTGCAGCCGTAGGCGTAGGAGGGTGGGTTGAGGGCCGGGCCAAAGGGTTTGATCACCGATTCCTGTTCGGTGACCAGGCGATCGACCTGAATGGCAAAGTGGCGACTACCTCGGGCCAAAATCAGCACTGGGGCTTCCCAGTCGGCGGGGGAGGGCACCGCCGCCAGCACCTGGCTGAGCGGCAATTCGGGTCGCAAACAGCGGTAGGACAGCAGATCGCCGAGGTTATAGAGCGGTACCCGCTGGTCGTGCCAGGTCAGCCAGGTCTGGTCGGGTTGAGGGTCGAGCTGGGCCGATCGGGGCACCAAAATTTCGGTAATGCTGTCGCTGCGGAAGGCAATGGGGGTAGACCCGACAAAGCAGATCAGCAGGTTGACAATGCTGAGGGTCATCGGCAGCGACAGGGTAAATCGAGTCCCTTTCCCTGGCTCCGACTGCACCGTAACGGCACCCTTGAGGCGCTGCATTTGGTCTCGCACCACGTCTAGGCCCACCCCCCGCCCCGACAGCTCGCTGACCTGCTCGGCGGTGGAGAAGCCGGGCTCAAAAATATAGTGGCAGAGCTGGTCTGTGGTGGCGGTGCTGGCCTCTGCCGCCGAGAGCCAGTCCAGGTCGATCAGCCGCTGGCGCACCCGCTCTAGGTCTAGGCCACGGCCATCGTCGCGGACTTCGATTTCGATCTGGCGACCGCGATAGCAGGCTCCCATGGTGATCTGGCCCTGGTCGGGTTTGCCCTGGCTAGCCCGCTCGGCGGCTGGTTCTAGGCCGTGGTCAAAGCCGTTGCGCAGCAGGTGCAGCAGGGGGGTGTAGAGCTTTTCGAGCACCGCCTTATCCACTAGCAGGGCGGTGCCCTCTAGGGTGAGCTGGGCCGGTTTGTCGTAGGTATTGGCCAGGTCACGCAGTACCCGAGGAAACCGGTTCAGCACCTGCCCCAGGGGCACCATGCGGGCGTACATCAGGTCATCTTGCACCTGGGAGAGCATTTTGCGGTGCTGCCCCAGCAGTTGATCGGACTGGCGGTTAAACAGGATCACATCGGCGGCGGCTTCCTCGAGCTGCACCATCTCTTCGAGCAGGGTTTGGGTGTAGGTGTAGAGGGCCGTGTAGGTGTCCATTTCGAGGGAGTCGAAGCCGGGGGGGCGGGTCGGCGCTACGGGGGTAACCCCCCCGATCGCAACCGGCTGGCGCTGGCGTTCGGGGGCAATCAAGATTTGATCCGAGATCCCTTGCAACTGCTCGACGGTGGCCCGCACTCGCTCAAAGCGGCTGACCAGCTCCTTCAGTCCGAGGCGAATTTGGTTGGTTTGCAGGGCCAGACCGTTGCGGTTAATGGTCAGCTCGCCGAGCTGGTTGTCCATGCGGGCTAGGCGCTGGGTGTCGACTCGGACGGTGAGGCTGGGGGGGAGGGGGG
>JAIXUR010000216.1 GCA_027483425.1 Cyanobacteriota bacterium
CGGCCTCCCCCGCCAAGACCGCCCGGTGGGTATGGAGCACCTGGGGGCCATCCCAAACCAGAATCGGATGGCCGAAATGCTGGACTGTGCTGGCGTCTATATCAAACGCAGCGGCATAGTCGGCTAGCGGTGCGCGGAGGTCTTGTTTGCGCTGAACTCCAGTCCTAAAGACGCCTCCACCGATGGAATAGCCATCGGCTTTGGGAAAGTTCCAGAGATAGCCCTGCTGCACTAGGCCGAGGTCAAAGTGCACCACGGGCTCTGTCGGCACGGCCAAGCGCGGCTCGGCCTCTAGGGCTGCCGCCAGCCGATACTGGCGCTGGGGAAACCCCAGCCACTTGGCCATCGACCCCCGGGCCCCATCTGCCGCAATTAAAAAGCGCCCCAGGGCTGGCCCTTGGCTAGTATTGACCTGCCAGTGGTCGCCTTGGTTGACAAGACCCTGGGCCTTGGTGCGATCCCACAGCATAGCCCCTTGCTTTTGGGCCTGCTGCACGATGAAGTGGTCAAATTCGTCTCGTCGTACCATCCACAGGGCTTTGTCGATCGGCAGTTCGGCCTCGACCGGGTCAGCCAGGTTGAAGGTGTAGCGGACCTTGCGCACCTTGACGGAGATAGCGGGGGAAAAGTCAAAGTCAAACCACTGGGCCACCTGGGGGGATACACCACCGCCGCAGGGTTTGTAGCGAGGGAGTTGGGCCGCATCGAGCAGCAACACCCGGCGACCGGCCTTGCTGATGTGGTAGGCGGCGGTGGCCCCAGCGGGGCCGGCACCGACAATAATGCAGTCGTACATGTTCTTTTCCGTAGGGCTAGTCTGCTTTGGGTTAGTGCTAGGCCAGCCAGCAGGCCAGGGGAAACATCAGATATTGCAGGAAAAATAGCTTCCAGATGAATTGATAAAACCGAGGGTAGGCGAAGTTTTTGCGGGTCGTTGGGGTTTGGTCGGGGTGAGGTACCCGCAGACTCATCCCCCAGAGCAGGGCCAGCACCAGCAGGTGCGAGCCGATTAGAAAGGGCCGATTGACCCCGGTCAGCCAGGGGGCCACCAGGGCCATGCCCAGGTAGCAGGTGGTAAGAATGGCTAGCGCGAGGTTGAATACAGCCCGTTGCCCCAGCTTGAGCGATAGGGTGCTGATGCCGTAAACGCGATCGCCCTCAATGTCGGGAATGTCTTTAAACAGAGCAATGGCAATGCTAAACAATAGGATAAAGAGGGTGAGGGCCCAAACTCGCCCGGGCACGACGGTGGGTAACCCCAGGCGATCGCTGACATGCAAGAACAGGCCCAGGTTGACAATGGCTCCCCGCACGGACAGGATGCACACGGACGCCCAGAACGGAAATCGCTTCAGCCGTATCGGCGGTAGGGAATAGGCGGTGCCAATCGCTAGACTCAGGCCCACCGTGGCCAATAGCCAGGGGCCGCCCCCCAGGGCCAGGGCCAAGGAGCCTAAGCCCGCGAGGCAAACGATCCAGCGGCCATCGGCGATGGAAAATTCTCCGGCCGCCAGGGGTAGGTGAGGTTTGTTGATGCGATCGATGGCAATGTCTTCGAGTTGGTTCAGCCCCACAATGTAGAGATTTCCCAACAAACAGGCGGCTACGGCCGTACCTACCAACCCTAGCAGTGACCCCAGGGGGAGAACCGTTCTGGCCTCCGGACTGGCTAAAACAATGGCAGTAATACCCACCACGCTGAGGCTGGTACCAATTACAGTATGGGGTCGCCAAAATTTCCATAGGGCGTAGAGCCAAGGCAGCGGGGCGCGGGTAAACCGCAACCGATTTTCCTGGGGAATGGATGTATTTGACGGAGCAGCATGGGGCATAACGGAGAGGGGATTGCCAGGGGTTTAGATTTCTAGCTTATCGGCTGATGGCCTGCTTATCGGCACCGGTTCCAGACTCGGCTGACGTTTTAGTCGCCGGTGGGGTTGCCCCGCATGGCGTCAATGTTGAGCCAGGTGATGACGACCCCGGCCACGGGCACCGCTAGAAATAGCCCTAGCACCCCAGCCACCGTTGCCCCCACAATGAGCGCAAAGAACATCACCACCGGATTGATGTCCAGGGAATCTTTCATGATGTACGGCAGCAGCAGATTTTCTTCGACCTGTTCCACCGTGATGCAAACAACCACAGCCTGGGCCGCCAACCATACACTCTGAGATAGCAGCAGCAGGGCTACCATGCCGATCCCCAGGGTTGCCCCGATCCCTGGAATGAGATTAAACAACCCGGAAATCATGGCTAACACGAGGGGAAAGGGCACGCCTAAAACCAAAAACACAATAAAGGTAGACACTATAGTAAATACGCCTAGCAGCAGACGACCCCAAAAAAAACCGAGTAGGTTGTGCTGAATGACGGTATTGAACCGGACTTTGTGGCGGATGGGCAAATGGTTAAGCAGCCACCACCAAATTTTGGCCCCGTCGAGCATCATAAATAGGGTGACGACGGCAATCAGAATAGCCAGGACTAGGTTGGACAGGGTTGATTGCAGCAACCCCAGCCCGGTGGTCAGGATCGTCACGGCCTGGTTTTGCAGCTGGGGTTCTATGCCTTGCAGATCCACGGGCAAATTCCAGGTCTGGAGGAGTCGTTCAACGGTGCTGATCCAGGGAGCTACCGAGGCAGAAAAGTCTTGTGCGCTGTCGAGCAGCTGCTGGCCCTGGGATAAGACCGCCATGCCCAGGGTCAGGGAAAGACCGACGACGACCCCCAAACAGGTGAGAAACACGGCGATCGCAGCTACCCCTGGGGGCATCCACCGGCTCAGCCAAGTGGCGGGGTGGTTGAGCAAAAAAGCCAGGATGGTGGCGGTGACAAAGACCACCACTAGAACCTCAAAATAGGCGAGGAGTTGAATGACCGCCCAGCCGCTGGCGAACAACAGCAAAAAACGTACCAGGGTGCTGGTGCCCAAGGCTTTCCAGAGAGGAGTGACGCTCCGGGGTTCTAAATCTTGGCTAGCTTCTGCCTCGGTTTCCTCAGTTTTCATCGGCGGTGATAGCTTGCACCAGCACAAAGGGTTGCACAATCAGAGACTTGAAACATTTTTTGGCTGTTTGATCCCAGATCTCGAGTTGAAAGGGCGAGGGCTTCTCCAGGAGGGCTTCAGCAATCCAGTGGTTGACCGTAGCGACATCGTCAGTGGCGATCGCCACCCCCACGTCGACTAAATCTAGACTTTGGTCGACCACAACCACGGATCCCCGGTTGGCATGGGGGCTAATCCAGGCCCAGTCGGCGGGGGCAACCATCTCTGATAGTTCATGCTTGAGGTCTTGGCTCATGGGCTGGGGATTGCGATCGCAGGTTTTTTACAGGCTACCAGATGGGTGGATGGGTGAGGGGGCAGGGCTGAACATTAACGACCGAGGTCGTGGAGGCGGTGGATCTCGGTGGTGCATTGGGCCGTGATCGCGTCTAGCCCTTCCCGGTCGGTGGAGGAGGGGGGCGCGATGGGGGCACCGATGCGAATCGTGAGGGGGACGGGACGAGGGATAGCTGTCCCCTTTTTGAAGATGTGTTGCGTGCCCCAGAGACTGACGGGCAGGAGCGGCACCTGGGCCTTGGCAGCAATCAGCGCTGCGCCAATTTTGGGCTCTGGAATGCGGCCATCGACCGTGCGAGTGCCCTGCAGGAAAATGCCCACGGCCCAGCCCTGGTCAAGCTGTTTGAGGGCTTCGCGGATGGCGCTGCGATCGGCACTGCCCCGCTTGACGGGGTAAGCCCCGTAGAGGCGAATGGCCTGACTCAGCACCGGTACGTTAAACAGCTCTTCTTTGGCCATGTAGGAGACGGGGCGGCGCACGGCAGCCGAGAGCAGGGGCGGGTCGAAGTCACTGGCGTGGTTGGCGACGACGACTAGCCCCCCAGTTGTGGGCACCTGCTCGGCTCCGTAAACCCGCCCCCGAAAATACAGTCCCAGCATGGGGCTGACCACCGACCATTTAAACAGGTGATACCACAGCAGGTTAACGGGGGATTCGCGATCGCGGCTCATGTTGAATGAAGTTTGGATGGTGGAATTTCGATCAATGACTCATCCAGGGTTTTGCCCAGAGTTTTACCATGGGGGACAGCCTCAGCTCGACAACCCGTTTACCTGTTCCAGGCTGCCCACATTCGCCAAGGCCAACTCGCGGCAGGTGCGCTTGGTCAGCCCGGTTAGCACGTTTCCTGGCCCCACTTCTATGACCGTATCAATACCCAGGGTTGGCAGGGCCAGGGTAATTTCTCGCCAGCGTACGGTGCCCGTCATCTGCTGCACCAGGCGTTGCTTCAGAACCACTCCATCGGTGGCGGGGGTGGGGTCTACGTTAGAGAGCACTGGAACCTGGGCAGTGGCAAAAGGGGTTGGCCCTAGCACCGCTTCAAAGGTAGCCGCCGCCGCCGCCATCAGCGGCGAATGAAAGGCCCCACTGACGTTGAGCTTCACCGCCCGCTTAGCCTTGACGCTGGCCATGACGGCGGTAACCGCCTCAGGGGTGCCTGAGATCACCACTTGCCCAGGATTGTTATCGTTAGCCAGCACCACGTCGGGGGTGGCGGCTATGGTGGCGGCTAGCTGATCGGCATCAAAGCCCAGCAGCGCGGCCATCATACCGTCAGACGCCTCGGCCATCAGCGCCGCCCGGCGTTGCACCAAGGCCAACCCGGTGGCAAAGTCAAACACTCCAGCGGCATAGAGGGCTACGTATTCGCCTAAACTATGGCCCGCCACCATCGTTGGCCGGTGGCCCTGCTCCTTCAGCACATCGGCGAGAATGCTTTCTACGACGTATAGACAGGGCTGAGTGTAGAGGGTGTGTGAGACCTTATCATCGGCATTTTGAACAATATCTAGCACCGACCAGCCCAACACTGACTGAGCCAGGGCAAAGCGCTCCTGGGCCCAGGGCACCGTGGCGAGATCCAGTCCCATGCCGATCGCCTGGGAACCCTGCCCAGGAAACACCCACGCTGCTTTTACCATGCTAGATACCTTGCTTACTCTGCTAAGCAGCCCTGCATTTTCGGGGTTATCCAGCGGCTCAGGCCACCCGAATCGATCACCGAGCCCATGGCAGAGCTCACGATCAATGCAATCGCTACAAAGCAATACTGTCTCACAAAATGTTCGCGTGAAACCGGTCGACTAGCCCCACTGCAGAATGGCCGCGCCCCAGGTCAGCCCCGCCCCGAACCCGGCGGTGGCAATTATATCCCCCGGTTGCAGTTTACCGGCCCGCACAACTTCGTCAAGGGCAAGGGGAATGGAGGCGGCCGAGGTGTTGCCGTGGCGCGCCATGTTGCTGACTACTCGTTCTAAGGGTACGCCCAACCGGTCGGCCACGGCGTCGAGAATGCGCTGGTTGGCCTGGTGAAG
>JAIXUR010000003.1 GCA_027483425.1 Cyanobacteriota bacterium
CATTTGGGCGGCGCTGGTGCTGTACTCCGTGACAGCGCTGCGGGCTAGGGAGTAATACCAAATCCTATCTGTATACCCCCGGTTTGTAGGGGCATTGCAGTGCAATGCCCCTACGAGGTATCGGTTTCGAATCGGGGTTATGTAACTCGGATTTGGTATAAGAGATGAAAGGGAATACCTCCGAACCTAAATACCAGGGGGGCAGGCCTCCTGTTGGGTGGCGTTCTGTTGCCCGCTGGAGCTCATTTCAACAACCCAGCCGATGCTACCGTTAAACATTCTTATCTCAAGCCAGGAAGGGCTGCCGGGAGCGTTCGAGATCTTTCGAGTAGGTGGATTAGTAGAGGCGGCAAAGATTTCGCCCACCTCGTAAGAAGCCAGACGATTGCCGCTAGGATCTGGCGTGGGTCTGACATCAAGGAGCACATTGGCTCTAAAGCAAGCACTAGGCGTCTGTGTGCCGCCGCCGCATGATGATGCCAAAAAATTGGTACTAATCCAGCCCACAGGCTGCACAGACGACAGACCGTTAAAGTTATTTCCTAAAAAGATTTGGGCTCGACCTGATAAAACGACTCCAGTTAGTCTGACTTCTGTGCCCTCCGGCAGAGTGACCAGGCTAGTGTCGCGCGGCCCCAGATTGGTGTTGTTAAAAACTGTGGCAGTTTGGTTGAGCCGGCGGCACTGACCAATTAGACCCTGGTTTTCTTGCAGACCTGAGACGACGCTTTTAGGGCTTTGGGCCAGGGCCGCAGGCACTAGCCCAGCGGCGACAGTGGCGATCGCGGCTAGCCCGACTGTGAACCGTCTTACTGCTGTCGATCTCATCTAATCTCCTCTCGTCCGTAGGGGTATTGCCTAGATTGAGGGCCATAATAGCTGTAGCCAGTCTGGTTGAGACATGTCCCAGGTGAGCGTTTGAACATTTTTAGGGCTTCTTGATGTCCTAACCCATGTGACCACAGCTATAAAAAAGAATTTTCAGAATTTTGCTGCCGTCCTAACCCTCCCTAGTTCAGACTACTGATTCAGCCGGAGACGATCTACGTAGGCTTTGCTAGTCCTGAGATCCCAGCCGGTGCTCTGGCGCACGAGTTTAATCGCCGCGATCGCTTGATTCTGGGCCAGCAACTGCTGCACCTGGTGATCGAGATCGGGGGGTAGGCTCAGAGCCAGTGGCTGGGGCAGCGGTGGCATGGCTGGGCTATTGTGCTGCTGTCGCGCATCCTGGCGCTGAAGCCGCTTAGTCAGCCAAAAGCCCAAACCAAAGGCCAATACAGCCACCACCACAAACCCTACAATCCCCATGGTCGGCTCCCTAGAATATTGGTCTTCCTACGCTAGTGGTCAGTCAATTATTTATTGACGGGTAGAGGCGATGCAATTTCACCCTGGCATCAGCCGTTGTGAATCGCCAATCAACCCAGGTTTCCTCATGATTTCGGTCGTCCTGCCAGGCGGCCACTTCACGCCTGAGCGTGTCCATATCAGGAATACGTCGGTCCAGACATTGACGGCCCAAAACGCTTAGTTCGATTTCGGCCATATTGAGCCAACTGCCGTGTTTAGGGGTATGGCAAAACTCCAATCGACTCAAGATGCGTTGCGCTTCAGCCGGTTCAAACGCTTTATACAGCGATGCCGGTGAATGGGTGTTGAGATTATCCTGAACGAGGATCAGTTTTTGAGCGTTGGCGTAATCGACATCGACTAAGCGCTTCAGCAAGTGGGCATAATCGACCGCTGTCCGCTGCTGAGTCACGACGACGTCTCGCCACCCCACCATCGGTTCACAGACCATGAACAGGTTGGCCGTTCCATTGCGCTCATATTCATAATCGACTCGTTCGGGGTGTCCGGGTTCCGCAGGAATGGGGGCTTGGGTTTCTCGAACTAACTGTTTTGTCGCTTCATCAAGGCAAATCACGGGAGTATCAGGGTTGTAAGGCGTCTGATAAACGTCCAAAACGGCTTCCATCCGCCAGACAAACTCGGCATTTTGAGTCGGCGGAATTACCCAACAGGGTTGCCGCCAGGGTTGCAGTTTGTTTTTTTCAGCGCTTGCCGCACGCTTTCATGACTCAACTGGTCGATATAGTCCAAGACCACCATCCGATTCGCCAACAGCCGCAACGTCCACCGCCCCTGACCGGTCGGCGGTTCGCTACAACGCAACGCCACCAAATGAGCCTCAACCTCCCCATCCAACTTCGGTTTTCGTCCCCGACCCGGACGAGGCTTGAGTGCCGCGTCTAACCCCTCTTCGACAAACCGTTGCCGCACCCGCTCAATCGTTCTGATGCTGATGTCAAGGGCATCCTTAATGGCCTGGTCGCGCCAGCTCCCGCTGGGTTGCTGGCTATCAGCTTTCAGGAGAATACGCGCATGATTTATCGTCGAGGCTGACCGTTGCCCGGTGGTGACGATCTGTTCGAGAGATTGCCGGTCTGCTTCACTTAAGCTCACAACATACTTTTTGACCATGCCAGCAACCTTGAGGAAACTGACTTAATCTTACATCCTCTAACCGTCATTATTTTATTGACTAAACACTAGTCCTTAGTCAAGCTGATGATGATTGGATCTGTGGTCTGCGGTTTACGGTTTACGGTCTGCGGTTCACGGCTGGCCGTAACCCCCACTCATTTAAGTTGGCATACTACTAACTTTA
>JAIXUR010000025.1 GCA_027483425.1 Cyanobacteriota bacterium
AACTGGCTAAAGACCAGGGCGCTCTCCCCGGCGGCCACCACTTCGTCGAGCATTTCCAGCAGGCGGCTGAGCTTATGCGATCGCTCGGGGGTGAATTCGCTCTCATCCTGCAAAAACTGACGGGGGTGGTTGCAGATTTGCTTCAGCTTAGTCAGGGTCGCCAAAATCAACCCCTGGCGCTGAATGCCGTCGCTGGTTTCGAGCTGCTCGGTGACGTCCTTGAGCACCGCTTCGTAGAGGGAAGCTTGCTCCGGGGTGAGGTTGCAGAACAGCTTTTGCTCCACCTTGTCGGGCAGGTCTTTGATAATCGATTGGTCGGTTTTGAGCCGTCGCAGAATGAAGGGCTCCACCAGCTTTTTGAGGGTGGCGGAACGGGCCGGGCTGTTTTCCTTTTGGATCGGCAGCTCGAACTGCTTGCGAAACTGGGTCTGGTTACCCAGATAGCCCGGATTTAGGAAATTAAAGATCGACCATAGATCCATCAGGCGGTTTTCCACCGGGGTGCCGGTGAGGGCCAGGCGGTGGTTGGCGTTGAGCTTGAGAATGGCCTTGGTCTGGGCGGTTTTGGGGTTTTTGATGTTCTGGGCCTCGTCTAGCACGATGCGGTGCCAGGTGACGCCCTCCAGCAGCTTGGCATCTTTGCGGGCCAGGGTGAAGGAGGTGATCACCACATCGTGGTCGCGGCAAAGGGCTTTGAAGGCTTTGGTGTCTGAGCTGCGATCGCCCCCATGGTGCACCACCGCCCTCAGGTGGGGGGCAAACTTGTGCAGCTCGTGGTACCAGTTACCCACCACGGAGGTGGGCGCAATCAACAGGGTGGGGGGAATGCGCGGCCCCCCAGTCTGGGCAGACTCTTCCCGCTCCTGCACCAGGCGGGCGATCACCTGAATGGTTTTGCCCAGGCCCATGTCGTCGGCTAGACAGCCATTGAGGCCGAGATTTTCCAGATAGTGCAACCAGGAGAGGCCGCGCTTTTGGTAGTCGCGCAGATGGCCCTGGAGCTGAGCCGGGTCGGGGGTGAGGGCCAGACAGCTCTTGTCGTTGAGCTGGGTAAGCATGGTGGTCAGGGCGTCATCGCGATCAAAGTCGACCTCCAGGCTGTCGTCATCGCCACTGGTCAGGCGCATGAAGTCGAGCAGGCTCATTTCTGGATTTTCGGCCTGCTGTTGCTGCCAAAACGTCAGCATTTGCTGCATTTTGTCCTGGTCTAGCTCCATCCACTGGCCGCGAAACTTAACCAGGGGCGACTTGGCGTTGACCAACTGCTGCCATTCGTCCTGGGTGACGGGCTGGTCGCCAATGGACAGGTCGTACTGGTATTGCACCAGGGTGTCGTAGGAAAAGTAGCCCTTGGATTTGTCGCTGCCACCCGCCGATTTGCCCTTGGCCCGCAACCGCACCTTGGCCCGCTGCCGGCCCTTGGGCGTCCACCAGGCGGGGACGATGACTTTGTAGCCCGCGTCTTCGAGTACCCAGGCGGATTCTTTCAGAAAGGTGAAGGCGGTGTTGAGGTTCAGGAGGATGCCGACGGGTTGGTCGGTCTCCAGACCGCGCCACAGGTCGGGGTAAATGCGGGCGGCATAGCCCAGGTTCATGAGTAAATGCTGCTCGAAGTCATTCCCCATCTGGGCTTTCACCTGCGTTTGTTGTTGGGGGCGCATTCGCCAGTAATCGTCTAGGGATACCTTCAGGGATGGATCGTGCTTGGGGGCGACCTGAAATTGGAGCTGCCAGGGATCCTCTGATTTGACCGGATCTTGCAGATGGAAGTACAGATAAAAGGTCTGATCGGTTTGGGTGCGGACAATGCGATCGCGCCATCCCTGCCACTGCTGGTACCGCTCCAGATCCGCCGCCCGCTGGCCAGGAACCGTGAGATCCCCCTGCAAGCAGTCGTGGATGAGGGTATTGGCAATGGTGTTGAGATAGCTCTGGGGTTGGTTGGTACCCCGCACCAGGTCGTTTAAAAAGCACTCAGAAAAGTGGCGGAGCAGGGTGGCGCGATCGTAGAAGGTCGGCGTTGGGGGCCGTTCGGTAAACCCGGCGACGCAGAGCAGCGGCATGTAGTCTACGTAGGTTTGAACCAGGTCGTTGTAGCGATCGCCAATGATCTCCCAAGCCGGGTAAATCTCAAACCCTGGCGCTGGTGGGGAGGTCGCAGCGGGCGGTTTGGCGGTGGCCTTGGTCCCTGCGGCCTTGCGCCGGGTGGAGGCCTGGGGAGCCTGGATCTGCCGATACTTCAGGGCCGGAATGTACTGATCGCGCAGAATCACCGGCTTGAAGGCCTGGGTGTAGTGGTACCAAAACAGCAGATCGGCTCCCAGTTGCACCTCCGCCAGGTTGTAGACGGCGAGAAAGTGTAGATTATTCAGCACGCTAATGACGTCAGCCAGCAGGGGAAGCTGGTAGCCATCGACCTGCCAGTATTGCCAGTCGAAGCGATCGGGGGTTTCCACCTCCAGGTAGCGAGATAGCTCCAGGGAGGGCAGCGGCTGGTCGTCTGCGGTGGGCAGCAGCAGGTGTCGAGGCGCAATAAACTCCTCCAGCTTGCGATAGCTCGGCGGTTTAAGGCCCAATTCATCGGTTAGCAGCGGCAACAAATCGGGCTGGGGCACATGGTGGGGATGGGTCTGCGCCGACCGGTGGCGGCGACGTTTGACCTCGGTTTCTACCCATAGGCAAAAGGCCCCGGTCTGCACGAAGTCTCCAGAAGGTTGAGGTATCCAGGTGCCGTGGAGAATTTGCATCATTCCAGTCCGACAGGAGTGCGATAGTGCGATCGGCCCAGGTCAGTCTAGTTCATCGCTAAGAGTATTCCAGCTCATAAAGTATCCCGTCCAAGGACGCTGAACTCAGCCCAGTGAGTCTGTTATACCAAATCCGAGTCATATAACCCCGATTACAAAAAGGCCAATCCGTAGGGGCGAATGGCATTCGCCCTAAACCATTTCGGGGGTGGCCAAGTCGGATTTGGTATTACATCAAAAGCCTGGATGAGCCATGAGTTGGAACATTCTGATCAAGACCAGCAACCTGATAGTGACCAGCATAGCAGGTGCTTATTTTGTACCACGAGCGCCTTGCGAGTGGAGATTCAACAGCTATCTGGGGACATCTGGGGACTTTTGGGGCCATCGGGCCAGCGCCATCGTTTTCAGCCCCACTGGAGCACGGTAGCTAGGGATTTCCCATTACCTCAGAGGTAATTGCGCCCATGGTACGGCCATCCTAAACTCTCGACACAACGGCATCATTAGGCTTGGAGTAACGTCTATGCAACTAACCTCCCTGGCACCTGCGGGAGCGGCCGCGCTCTTTTTACTCGTCACGGCGCGCATTCTCTATGGCGACGGCACACCTGTGAAGAACGGTTGGCTGCTACCCGCAGCTTTATCCCTAGCCTTTCTGCTCTTTTCAGTTCAGACGGTCATGGCTGAGGGTGCCCTTGGGTTTTGGACTGAACACACCAGCGATCTGTGGGGCAATCAAATTTGGTTCGACCTGCTGCTAGCCGTGGGCATCGCCTGGTTTCTCGTCGTGCCGCTAGCCAAGGCCCAGGGTATGCGCCTTCTGCCCTGGTGGCTGCTGATTGTGTGCACCGGCTGTATTGGGTTCTTGGCCCTGGTGGCGCGCCTGCTTTACCTCCAAGAGCACGCTGACCAGCCTGGGCCAGTGGCCTCCCCATCGAAACTAACGGGAGAGGGTGGGAGCTAAACCTCGAGCACCCTACCCCGTAGCCCCGGCGGAGCCTCGATCCCATAGCGATGCAGCAGGGTTGGCAAAATGTCGTAGAGCTGCGCCCCGGCCATTACCTGCCCCGCCCTGGGGGCCTGGGGGTCGTAAAAAATCATCAGCCCCAAGGGCGCATGGTTGGCGTCGTCGGGGCCAGTATCGTTCCCGACGGTGTGGAGGGCATTAATGCCGACGCTGCCCACCGATCGCCAGGCCAGGTCGTCAAAGTACACGATCAGATCGGGGGCGCGGCCCCGCACCTTTTGGTAGATGCCTTGGGGTTTAAACACCTTCACCGGCAGGGGGTGGCCGCTAGGATCCGTGAGCTGAGCGAGTTTAGTCGCCAGCTCGTCCCGCAGGGCTTCGTAGTTGGCCATGGCCACCGTGCCCTCCGGCTCGCGCCCCTTGACATTGAGAAAAATGCGGGCATAGTAGCCCCCGGCCCCCCAGGCCTGGGTCTGGGGCCAGTCCACCGCCACCTGATCCAGGGGCAGCACCTCGGTGGGCGGGGCCTGGAGGGTCAGGTAGCCGTTGGCGATCAGCCATTCGTTGATGCAGAGGCCCCCCATCAGCGGCTGGGCCCCGTGGTCTGACACCACCAGCACAGCGGTCTCGGGGTCACAACCGCCCAGCAACTCCCCCACGCGCTGATCCACATGCACGTAGTAATCGTGGATGGCGGTGGCATAGGGTGAGTCGGGCTCATGCTGGGGATGGCGTGGATCCATGGGCTTCCAGAAGGCGTGGTGGAGGCGGTCTACCCCCATATCCACCACCATGAGAAAGTCGGGGCGATCGCGCTCGATCAGCTTGGCCGCCAGGGTAAAGCGCTGGTCGCAGAGGCTGTAGAGGTTGTCGAGAATACGATCCTTTTCGTCGGAGCGAAAATTGGGCACATCCATCATGAAGTCGGGCAGCCAGGCTTTGATCTGCTCGCCCAGCTCGGGGGGATGGGTGAAGGGCACCTCGGTGCTGGGGGTGAGAAAGCAGGACACCAGGGAGCCATTGACCGCATAGGGGGGCGACGTGCCCGGCACGCTGAGGGCCGCCACCGTCCACCCCGCCTCGCCCAAAAGATCCCACAGGCGGGGAAACTTGACCGCCCGCCCGTCGGAAATCGCCATGGAGTGGTAATCGCGATCGCGCCGATTCCGAAACCCGTAGATGCCCAGTTCGCCGGGGTCGCGCCCCGTCATCATGCAGCTCCAGGCGGGCACCGTAATGGCGGGAATGCTGCTCTCGAGGCGGCCATAGCTGCCCTGGGCCATGAGGCGCGCGAGGTTGGGCAAATCCTGCCGCCACTGGTCAAACACCAAGTCCGGTGCCATGCAGTCGAGGCCAATGATCACCAGGCGAGGGGTGGGCATGCAGACCTACAGCGCCCCTTCGATCTGGGCGTTAAACCCGTAGACGCGCCGCTCCCCGGCCAGGGGCACGAGGGTCACATCGCGCTCATCACCGGGCTCAAACCGGACAGCGGTACCGGCCGGAATATCCAGCCTCCAGCCACGAGCCTGGTCGCGATCGAAGCTGAGGGCCGCATTCACCTCAAAAAAGTGAAAGTGAGACCCGACCTGAATGGGGCGATCGCCCGTATTGGCCACCGTCAGCGTCACCGTCTCTTTGCCGGCATTCAGCTCGATTTCGCCGTCGGCGGGCAGCAGTTCTCCGGGAATCATGTCGGGCCTCCTAGGTTGGCAATTAAGTCTTGACGCCGCTGCTGGAGCGATCGCTCGACGCGGGGCAGGGTTTCCTCCAGCTCGCGGCGGGCGCTGCCCTCGGCCCCAGCCTCTAGAAGCTGGTTGAGCAGAATGAGATGGGCCGTTTCGAGGGCAATTTCCGTCGGCACCTTCACGTCGGGGAGCACACCAGTGCCATCCCAGTTGCTCCCGGTGACCGGGTTAATGGCCTGGCCCATCGGCATAAATACCCAAAAGTGGTCGTGGAGGCGAAAGCCCCGACCTGGGTTGGCCCCGCCTCGGGTGGTTTCACCCACCACCGTAGCTCGCTTCAGGGCCTGTAGGTTGTAGGCAAACTCCTCCGCCGCCGAAAAGGTGGCGGGGCTGGTGAGCACAAACACCGGTCGATTGAGGTAGCGCTGCCCGGCGACGTAGGGCACCGTCCACCACTGGTGGGTCTCGTCGGTTTCGCTCCAATACAGGTCGTTGAGGTGAACGGGGGGGTGGGCGGGCAACAGGTAGCTGCACAGCAGCGCCACCGTGGCCGGTGAGCCCCCCTGGTTGTGGCGCAGGTCAAGGATCAGGGCGTCGGTGTGGGCCACCAGGGTCATCGCGGCGGCGAGGGCGTCGCCAGCAAACTCCGGCGGCTCAAAGCTAAACAGCTGAATGTAGCCAATGTTGCCCCCGAGGCGCTCAATTTTGTTCAGGTCAAAATTGCGGCGGCGGCTGGCCTGGTACTGACGGTCGAGTTCCTCGGGATCGGGAGCTGTCTCAGGCTCCAGGTGGGGCAAGGGGGCGGGGCTAAAGTGTAGCTGCAGGTTGCGATCGCCGCTGAGCTGCTGGAGCTGAGCCGTTAGCGTATCCGCCAACTGCTGCCCACCGGTCATATCGCCGTAGCCCCCAGCCGACCACCGTTGCTCAAGGTCGGACTGAATCTTCTCCGCCACCTCTGGAAACACGTAGGAGTCAAGCTGAGCCACCAGAGACCCCAGCACGGCTTCAAGGGTGGCACGATCTAGGGACATATCCCCCGGCAGCGGGTTAGAGGCAGAAACAGCCATGGATCACCCTATCGAATTGGCTCGTGAACCGTCACTAACTTGGTCCCATCGGGAAAGGTAGCCTCCACCTGCACCTCGTGGATCATCTCGGCTATGCCGTCCATCACATCGGCTCGGCTGAGCAGGGTCGTACCATAGCTCATCAGCTCAGCCACGGTACGCCCGTCTCGCGCTCCCTCTAGAATAGCCGCCGAAATGTAGGCCACGGCTTCTGGATAGTTGAGCTTGAGCCCCCGATCCTTACGACGCTCGGCCACTAGGGCGGCGGTAAAAATCAGGAGCTTATCTTTTTCCTGGGGGGTGAGTTGCATGGGGCCAGCGGGTTATGCAGAAGATAGGGCGCTAGATGTAAGCTTTCAAGGTTTTGGGCGGCTTGTCAACCACAGAATGAACCCTAGCGCCCTCGGCGTTGCCCTCGGTATTGAAAGCATGGTTCTGGCCAGATAGCTGAGGACAAGGAAAGCCACTGGACTGAGTTCAGCGTTCCTGGTCAGGATATCCTATGAGATGAAATACGCCTAGGGCAAGAACTGAGCTAGTCTGCTCTAGGAAAGGCCCTAGACAACCGGTTGTTGATAACCCGTTCAAACTACCCGCCGGGCCACTACCCATGGATACTACCTATGCCTGCGCCAACCCTTGAGATTTTGCCTGACAAGCCCGCTCTGGTGCAGCGGGCCCTAGCCTTGGTGGTGGAGGCTATCCACAGCGCCGTCGCCGACCACGGCTACTGTACCCTCGCCCTAGCCGGGGGCAGCACCCCTAAGCCCCTTTACAGCGGCCTAGCCGAGCGCGATCTCCCCTGGGAAAACCTCTACATTTTTTGGGGTGATGAACGCTACGTCGCCGTTGACCACCCCGACAGCAACGCTGGCATGGCCAAGGCCGCCTGGCTGGATCAGGTACCCATTCCGGCCGATCACATTCTGATTACACCGACAATAGACAAGGATCCAGTCGTTTCGGCCAGCCAGTACGAAGCTACGGTAAAGAGCGTATTCGCCAGTCTGCAGGGAATTGCGCCCGACCAGGTACCCCAGTTTGACCTGATTTTGCTGGGCATGGGGGACGACGGCCATACCGCCTCCCTATTTCCCCACACGGCGGCCCTCACCGTGGGCGATCGCCTGATTACCGTGGGCCATAAAGGGGCTGACCCCCGCATTACCTTTACCGCCCCGCTGATCAACCACAGCCGCCGAGTCATGTTTTTGGTGGCCGGGGCCGACAAGCAAACCGCCCTAGCCCAGGTTTTTTCTCCCGCTGGCGATGATTTGGCCTACCCCTCTCGCCTAGTTAGACCCCAGGGAGAGCTACGGTGGCTGCTCGACCGCCAGGCTGTGGGCGACCTAGATCTAGCCATGATCTAGCCATTCCTGCATAAAGATAGGGTGAAAGGTCTCGAGATGGGGGTTTGACACCTCTCTAATTTGGCACCGACCTGCATTATCATCTAGGCAGTTAGGTATCTCGACAGTTGGGTGCTCTTTTTGACGGTTGCCACCGCTAGGCCTAAAACCAGGTCAGAGGTTGTTGAAGCAGCCTGGGGAGGTCTGGCTCTATACCCCTAGAGCCAGCTAGGACTGGCAAAATCCTAGGAGACTCCAGCCCAGGAGATAGCCACAGTCGCGCCGCTCATCAGCGGATGTCCTTTTTCAACCGTCTCTCAGCCGCCGCCAAGCCCTTCTATGATTATGATTAAAACCTACAGGGATCGTTTTTGATTGAGTAATGTGATTACCCTCTCGCTGCTCCACCCGCTCCACAAGACTCCGGTGCAAAGCTGGTCCTTCGATCAAGAGCCCGTGATTCGTATCGGTCGCTCCACTGATAATCACGTCGTTCTCTACAGCGCCGTGGTGTCTCGGTACCATGTCGAAGTTCATCACCTAGACTCCGGCTGGGTCGTCAAGAGCATTGGCACCAACGGTACCTACCTGGAGGGTCGCCGCATTGCCGAAGCACCGGTAGAAGACGGCATTATTATTCGCCTGGCGCGATCGGGGCCCAATATTCAGATCAACATGTCCGAGGAGAAACGCGATCCCCTCCAAGAGCTGTTGATGAACCGCCGCAAAGCCGACGAGCAGCGCACCCAAAACGACAGCACCACCAGCAAACCCTACGACCTTCCCGAAGCCTTACCCCACCAAACCACTATTATCAACACCTAGGTTGGGGGCTGGTTGTGTTAGGTAATCCGGCCCAGACTGAACGACCTAACACAACCGTGGCCTGGGTCTACAGGGCGGCGCTGAGCGCGTCAACCTTGTCGGTTTTTTCCCAGGTGAAGTCAGGCTGTTCACGGCCAAAGTGACCGTAGGCCGCCGTTTGTTGGTAAATCGGGCGGCGCAGATCAAGCATGTCGATCAGTCCCTGGGGGCGCAGGTCAAAGTGTTCACGCACGAGGGCCGCGATCGCCCCATCGGCCAGTTTGCCCGTGCCAAAGGTATTGATGGAGATCGACGTGGGTTGAGCGACCCCGATCGCATAGGAAACCTGAATCTCGCAGCGATCGGCCAGGCCCGCCGCCACAATGTTTTTGGCGACATAGCGACCCGCATAGGCCGCCGAGCGATCGACCTTGGTGGGGTCTTTGCCCGAAAAGGCACCCCCGCCGTGGCGAGCCATACCGCCATAGGTATCGACAATGATTTTGCGCCCGGTCAGACCACAGTCGCCCACAGGTCCCCCGATGATGAACTGACCAGTGGGGTTAATGTGGTACTGAGTCCCGGCATGGAGCCATGGGGCGGGCAGCACCGGCTTAATGATTTCCTCCATCACCGCTTCGCGGATATCGGCTTGGGAAATATCGGGGTCGTGCTGGGTCGAGAGCACCACGGCCTCTACCGCTACGGGTCGGTGGTTTTCGTAGCGCAGGGTAATCTGGCTCTTGGCGTCGGGGCGCAGCCAGGGCAGCACCCCATGTTTCCGGAGATAGGCCTGCCGTTCGACCAGCCGGTGGGCGTAGTAGATGGGGGCAGGCATCAGGGTATCGGTTTCGCTGGTGGCGTAGCCAAACATCAGCCCCTGGTCGCCAGCGCCCAGATCTTTGTCAATGGCGGCATCGACCCCCACCGCGATATCAGAGGACTGCTTGCCAATGGCATTCAGCACGGCGCAGGAGGCCCCGTCAAAGCCCACGTCAGAGCTATCGTAGCCAATACCCAAAATGACATTGCGGACGATGTCTTCGAGATCGACGTAGGTGTTGGTGCGGACTTCCCCGGCAATCACCGCCATGCCGGTCTTGACCAGGGTTTCCACAGCGACCCGAGCATGGAGGTCTTCTTTGAGAATGGCATCTAAAACAGCATCAGAGATCTGGTCGGCCATTTTGTCGGGGTGGCCCTCAGATACTGACTCTGACGTAAAAATACTGTACTCGCTCATGAAATAGACCCAACCAGTGTCATAGAAAGGGTGACGCGGTCAACCGGAGCTGAATCGCCTCCAAAGTCTACCAAAATTTTACGGTGGTGCTGGGTCGGGTCTCTCTCACCCGGCCCAGCACCGTACCGCTCAAGGCACCACAACGCCGGAGCCAGCCCCATCGAGCAGGATCCCGGCCTTTTGCTGCATGGTTTTGAAGATGTTGTAAAAGCCGTTGGCCCGCGACGGAGTCAGACTGACGTCGAGCTGAGTGTCTTTAATAAAGTCGGGGGTGAGGTGGACAATTTCTGCCGGAGTCAGGCCATTCAGCGCCTTGATCAGCAGAGCAACCAGCCCCTTGGTAATTTGAGCGTCGGAGTCGGCCTGGTACAGCACCTTGCCATCGACCAAGTCGGCCACCACAAACACCTGAGAAACACAGCCCGGCACCTTATTCTCAGGGGTTTTGTATTCCTCCGGCAGCGGCTCAAGCTTTTTAGCAAACCACAGTAGCTGCTCGTATCGGCGCTTAGGGTCTGCGGCCTGTTGAAAACGGGCCACAATTTTCTCGATGGAATCAGGACGGTCAACGGGCATTGATCAACTAGGGGAAACAACCTACTCGTAGTCTACCAAGTTGATTGGGGAGCGCGCGGGGAGGGCCGGGGAGGGAAGGAATTCAAAGTTCAAAGTTCAGAGTTCAAAACCTGCTTCCTGGTTGTTCGGCCCAGTCATTTAGCTCTTGCCATCGCTATCTTTGCCACTCACGAATCGGTGGGCAACGGTTTCAGGCTGAATGGCTGACAAAATGGTGTGGCCAGAGTCGGTAATAATCACAGCCCGGGTGCGACGACCGTAGGTGGCATCGACCAATTGCCCCCG
>JAIXUR010000495.1 GCA_027483425.1 Cyanobacteriota bacterium
CACAAGGCCCTCACCCTGTCCCCGGTGGATCTCTTTAAGCTGGCTGAAACCGTCGTGATGGAGCTGGCTCCCATGGCCGCTGAGAAGCAGCTGGCCTGCCTGCTCCGTCGGGCTGACCGGGTCGAGGCTCCTCCAGTTCCTCTCCACGGGGGAACCGACAGCTCCGCCAGTATTGCTGCCTGGGCCGAGCCAGACAGCCACCGCCAAGCCACCGCCCAGGCTCAAGCCCAGGCCTTTATGGTAGCGGGCGACCACCTGGAACTGCGCCGGGTGGTGACTAACCTGGTAGGCAATGCGATTAAATTCACCGACCGAGGAGCGGTCACCGTGACAGTGGGTACCGCTCCTGACCTACCGTTGGGGGTCGCCCTGGCGAGCGGCCCTGGGCCTGCCCCGGCTTGGGTGTGGGTGGCCGTAGCCGATACCGGCATTGGCATCCCTGAGGCTGAGCAGGGGGCCGTGTTTGAGTGGTTTCGCCAAGGCAACCAGGCTCGCGCTGGCCACGGCCTGGGCTTGCACCTGGCCCAGCGCATCGCCCAACTCCACGGCGGTACCCTGGCCCTGACCTCTGAACTGGGCCAAGGCAGCTGTTTTACCCTGTATCTGCCCAGCCCTGGTTTAGTAGGATAGGAACGACCCTACTTACCTATTCAGAGCCTCCCTCTATGCGCATTGGGCTACCGAAGGAAATCAAAGATCAGGAGTTTCGCGTTGGCCTCACCCCGGCAGCGGTGCAGAGCCTTTGCCAGCAGGGCCACCGGGTGATGGTAGAAACGGGGGCTGGCACCGGATCTGGCTTCGAGAATGAGGAGTATGAACGGGCCGGGGCCACCCTGGTCGAGGATGCGGCCACCGCCTGGGCCCAGGAGATGGTCGTCAAGGTCAAAGAGCCTCAGCCCTCGGAGTACGGTTTCTTTCGCCCCGATTTACTGTTGTTTACCTACCTGCACCTGGCGGCGGAGCGATCGCTGACCAAGGCCCTGCTTGAGAGCGGTATGGTGGCGATCGCCTACGAAACCGTAGCCACCCCCGACGGTAGGCTACCGCTGCTCACCCCCATGAGCATTATCGCTGGGCGGCTGTCGGTGCAGTTTGGGGCCCGCTACCTGGAGCGTCAGCAGGGCGGGCGCGGGGTACTGCTGGGGGGGATTCCGGGTGTTGCCCCCGGCACTGTGGTGATTTTAGGCGGCGGGGTGGTGGGTACTGAGGCCGCCAAAATGGCCGTGGGCCTGGGGGCCAGGGTACAGATCATCGACATCAATGTCGATCGCCTGGGCGAACTCGAGGCTTTGTTTGGCTCTCGGGTTGAGCTGCTCTACAGCAGCCCCGCCCAGATCGCTGCCTCTGTGCCCCAGGCTGATTTGTTGATTGGGGCGGTGCTGGTGCCGGGGCGTCGGGCCCCGACCCTGGTGTCGAAGGATCTGGTGGCGACCCTGCGGCCCGGATCGGTGATTATTGATGTCGCCGTAGATCAGGGGGGCTGCATTGAAACCCTGCGGCCCACCTCCCACAGCCAACCTACCTACCTGGAGCACGGCGTGGTGCACTTTGGGGTGCCCAATATGCCCGGTGCCGTTCCCTGGACCGCCACCCAGGCACTCAATAATGCCACCCTACCCTACGTGCTCAAACTCGCGGGTAAGGGCATGGCTGCCTTAGACGCGGACAAAGACCTGAGGGGCGGGCTCAATGTGTCTGGCGGCAAACTGGTGCACCCGGCTGTCCGAGATGCGTTCCCCGATTTGGCCAATCTCTCGTTAGCGTAGAAAAACTGCGGCATCGTCTGAGTCAAGCTTCTAGTGACGAAACTGAGACGGTTCTCCAGGCTCAGCATGACGCGGTGGTTCACGGGCAGCAATGGGTTACCGATGACCAACAGCGCTACCGCCAGACCCGGCGAACCATCAGTCTGACGGGTCATCCCTTCTACAGGAAGCTTGGCGACGAAGTTCTATTTGTAGAGGGAGCCAACGACTACCGCCATCACCTCGCCCTACGGCAAGAAATCAAACGATATCCTGAGGATGAGTCACTGTAACGCTAGGAATCCCTGAAAAATCATCTGGGTTCAGGGTTAAAACATGTCTGATACCAGACGCAAGCATAACAGCAACAATACGTGCATCGTGGGTTCGCTTGCCTTTAATTTGATTGTCAGTCACCAAGTCTAGCCAAATCGGCAATGTCTGTACGGTTTCATCTGCAACCGGAAACCGCTCCAGCAGTTGATCAATGACATATCGCGTTTGTTCGGTTGACCAGCCCAGGCCGTTAACATCGACAGGGCGCGTGGCGACAACCCAAAACTCAATCAACACTTGCGCTGTTAGGTAGCATTCGTCTGATTGGACGAGTAACGCAGTAATGGCCCTTGTCACCAATGAGTGCTGGTCATCAGAGGGGTTGCTCAGGCGTAACACAATGTTGGTATCTAGCAAATACTGGGTCATCAGTCATAAATACTGCCGCGATCGCAGGCTTCATCCCCAAGACTTAGTCCAGTCTTGGGCAACCGTTCGACCCATGCCCGAAAATCGTCGGATCGCTCTACGGGAGTTGCTCGCTGCCAAAACGGTGTGCTTGTAGCTGCGAATTGAGTCTGAAGCTTAACCAGAGCAATAAATTCGGCAATTCTTCTGAGCTGGCTTTCGCTGAGCCTATCAATTTCTTGCTTTAGAGCATCTCGTAGCATAGCCTATACCCGTTCTAGCAATCATGAATCCCATAGGTCTGAATCTCTAGTTTAGCTAGCCAGCGGCTCTGCGATCGCCCCCTGCAAATACCCCAACCACTCCGTCAAACTCTCCAACTGCTTCTCGGGCTTGAGCGTCCCCAGCCCCCGCACCACCACCTTGCCGCCGCTGTAGACAAACCGCGACTTCAGGTGGCTGGGCAGCTTCTCGCTGATCTTCTTCCAGGCCGGTTCTTCCATGGGGGTTTCCATCACCACGTGCTGCTTGCCCTCGGGCTTGATCCGCGAGAAGCCCGCCTGTTTGGCCACCAGCTTCAGCTCCAGCATGCGCACCAGTTGTTCCGTCGCGTGGGGGATGGGGCCAAAGCGATCGCTCAGATCCGCCGCGATCTGCATCAGCTCTACCTTGCTGTTGGCCGAGGCCAGGGAGCGGTAGGCGCTCATCTTCTGCTCCAGATCGGGGATGTAGTCGTTGGGCACAAAGGCGGTGACGTTGAGATCCACCTGGGTGTCTTCGACCTTGGGAATTTCCTGGCCGCGAACTTCGGCGATCTCTTCCTCGAGCATATCCATGTAGAGGTCAAAGCCGATCGCATCCATCTGGCCCGACTGCTCGGCCCCCAGCAGGTTGCCGACGCCGCGAATTTCCATGTCGCGCATGGCCAGTTGGTAGCCAGACCCGAGCTGGGTAAATTCTTGGATGGCCCGCAGGCGCAGGCGGGCTTTGTCGGTGAGAGATTTTTTCGGATAAAACAGCCAGGCGTGGGCCTGAATACCCGCCCGCCCGACTCGACCCCGCAGCTGGTAGAGCTGCGAGAGGCCAAACCGGTGGGCATCTTCGATCAAGATGGTGTTGACCCGGGGGATATCGAGCCCCGACTCGATGATCGTGGTGCAGAGCAACACCTCAGCGTCGCCGTTGCTGAAGGTGAGCATGGTCGATTCCAGCTCGCCCTCGTCCATCTGCCCGTGGGCGATCGCGATCCGGGCGGCGGGCACCATCTCCCGAATGTTGGCCGAGACCTCCTCAATGCCCTCGACTCGGGGCACCACGTAAAACACCTGGCCACCCCGATCGAGTTCTTGACGAATGGCGGTGCGGATGGCTTCGGGGTCGTGGGGCGACAGGTGGGTTTTGATCGGGCGGCGCGACGGCGGCGGGGTGGTAATCAGGCTCATTTCCCGCACCCCCGACAGGGCCATGTAGAGGGTGCGCGGGATCGGGGTGGCGCTGAGGGTGAGCACATCCACCTGGGTTTTGAGGGATTTGATTCGCTCTTTTTGGTTGACCCCAAAGCGCTGTTCTTCGTCCACCACCAGCAGGCCCAGGCTCTTGAAGGCCACTCCTTTGCCCAGCAGTTGGTGGGTGCCCACCACCACGTCCAGTTCGCCGGTATTCAGCCGTTGCAGAATCTCTTTTTTCTCCTGCTGGCTGCGGAAGCGGTTGAGCAGCCCCACCTGAATCGGGTAGGGGGCGAAGCGTTCCTTCAGGGTGTGGTAGTGCTGCTGGGTAAGAATCGTGGTGGGAGCCAGCAGGGCCACCTGCTGGCCGGCGGTCACGGCTTTGAAGATCGCCCGCAGGGCGACTTCTGTTTTGCCAAAGCCCACATCACCGCAGACCAGGCGATCCATGGGGCGATCGCTCTCCATGTCGCGTTTCACATCTTGCACCGCCTTGAGCTGATCCGGGGTGGGCTGGTAGGGAAAGGAATCTTCCAACTCCTGCTGCCAGGGCATGTCGGCGGGGTAGGAAAACCCTTCCATTTTGGCCCGCTGGGCGTAGAGTCTGAGCAGATCCACCGCCACCTTTTGGATCGCCTTTTTGGCCCGGCCCTTGGTCTTTTCCCAGGCGGTGCTGGTCATTTTGTTGAGCACCGGGGCTTGACCACTGGCGGCCCGGTAGCGGGACAGGGAGCCCACCTGGTCAGCGGCCACCCGCAGCAGCCCATCGGCGTACTGAATCACCAGGTAGTCGCGGGTTTCCTGGTTGAGCACCAGGCTCTCAAGCTTGACAAATTTGCCGATGCCGTGGTTCCGGTGGACGACAAAATCCCCCGGCTTCATTTTGTTGGGGTCGACCTGTTTGGAGGCGGCCCGCCGTCGCTTGCGCACGTAGCCGCCGGTGGCCAGGGTGTGCTGGCCAAAGAATTCGCGATCGGTCACCACCACAATGCGGAAGGTGGGCAGCACAAAGCCCTCCAGCTCCGCCAGGCCCGAGTATTTCACCGCCACGGGTACGTGCTGGGTGTGCAGCTTATCAATGGCGTTGTAGTCTTTGGGGTTGGGAATAAACTGGGCCGGGCAGTCGTGCTCTTGCAGCAGGGAGACCGAGCGCGAGGGCTGGGCGGAGGTGAGCCAGACCGAGTATTTGCGATCGCACTCTTTCCGGATGGTCTCCGCCAGCTTGCCAAACTGGTGGGGAATGGCGGGCACCGGACGGCTGGCCAGGTTTAAGCCCTGGTTAATCTCGGTAATTTCGGACAGGTGCACCTGGGGAAAGACCTCGGCGTCGCCGAGGGTGTCCAGGAAGGGACGGTGGATCTTGGGAAGAGCTTGAATTTTGAATTTTGAATTTTGAATGTGAGCTTGCTCCCCTCCCCCATCCTCCCCGACTTCTGACTCCTGGCTCCTGACTTCCTGCCAATGGTCTTCGACATGCTCTAGCCAGCGATCGCTATGGGCCTGGCACTGGTCAACCTCATCTATGGCCATCAAGCTGTTGTCGGGCAGGTAGTCTAGCAACGAGGCGGGTTGGGGGAAGGCTAGCCCCAGCCAGCGGCGGGTGCCCTCCGGCAAAATACCGCTTTCGAGCCCTTCCTGGGCCGCTGCCGAGAGCAGGGCATCGAGCTTGCCCTGGTGGCGCAGGTGCTCGATGATCACGGGGCCGTACTGGGTGGGGGTGAGCACCAGGTGATCGATGGCATCGAGCGATCGCTGGGTGGCCGGGTCAAACTCCCGCAGCCGCTCCAGCTCATCCCCAAACAGTTCCAACCGCACGGGCAGCTCCGACGCCACCGGATACACATCAATAATGTCGCCCCGCTGGGCCCACTGGCCCTCGGTTTCGACGGTGTTCACTCGCTCGTAGCCGAGCTGGGCCAACTGCTGGCCCAGGGCCTTGAAGTTGACCTCCTGCTTGAGCTGTAGCCGGAGGCAGTAGGGCTCTAGGGCAGATACCGGCGGCAGGTGCGGTTGCAGGGCGCGCTCCGTGGCCACGATCGCCAGCTTTCGAGCCACCGCCGCTTCCCCGGCCGCCCGCAACGCCAGCAGGTCGGCCAGCACCTGGAGCTGGCCCCAGGTCATTTCCGATTCTTGGTCAAAGGGGTCGTAGGGGGAGGCCTCGGAGGTGGGGTAGAAGTGCACCGTGTCCCAGCCCATGGCTTCGAGCTGGGTGGCCCACCGCCCGGCTTCTTCCAGGGTAGCGGTGATCACGAGTAGAGGACGATTTTGCGCTTGGGCCAGGGCCGAGGCGACCAACCCCTTGGGCAATCGAGCTACACCGTTGAGCACCAGTAGGCCCTGCTGGTCGAGTTTGGTCAGCAGCTCGCCGGTCAGAGGAGAGCGTTGCAGGGCGCGGGTAATGGAGGAAAAGGCCATAGGGAGCGCTACAGGGAAAAATTAAAAGCACAAAGCCTCCTCAACCCTTGGGGTTGAGGGCAACTAGCCCAGTGATCCACCTGGGACTCGCGGCCATGAAGCACTTAGGCGGCTCCACGTTTACCTATTGTAATAATCTCCGACCCATTTACCCATACCTTTGGTCGGTAAGCCAGCGCTGGTCAAAGACTGTCCCTGGGGGCTATCCCAGCATCTGCAAAACCAGTCCGGCTACATCCTGGAAAGGTTTCAAACACCCGCTAAGATGCTCCTTAAAAGTTCAAATCTAGATCTTCTGGGGGCTGGTTTTGGAGGTCTGGGAGGGGGCTGGCCGGGGCTGTATCGGAGTTGCGCAGGCTTTCGCCGAGGGGGTCGCGGCGCGGGGCTGGGGTCGCCGGTTGGGTTGCTGGATTACTAGAGCTACTGCCATTGGGGCCGCTGCCATTGGGAGCAGTAGCCCCCGGATTCAGGATCACCGGCTGGTTGGGTCGGGGGTTAAAGGTCTCGAAGGTCACGGCCCGAACCAGGGGCGGGTTTTGGCCGTCGGTGACCCGCAGGGTCACGGTGGTGGTACCGCTGGGGGGCAGAGGCATGGACAGGGAGCCCTGCAAGCCTA
>JAIXUR010000333.1 GCA_027483425.1 Cyanobacteriota bacterium
ATTTCTGGGAAAGAAGATACTCCCAGTAGGGGCGCAGAGCCCTACGCCCTAGCCAAGAATCAAAATTCTTCGGTATTAATGAATCCGGGACTCCATGCCGCGAATGCAGGCTTGCCCGGCCATGATTTTGGGGTCAAAGATAATGCAGTCAAAGCCTAACATGGTTTTGCTCCCGTCTATACCTATACAACGGCTGTTGGTGTCAACCATCGCTTGATTCCCTACTATTGGTTTATGGCAGCTCGGCTCTGGGAGTAGTCCCTATGACTCAAACTTCATCGTCGCTGATACTTGGCATTGACGAATTTCTTACCCGCTATGGCGATAACCCCCGCTATGAACTGGCCGATGGAGAACTAACAGACAGGTCACCCACCGGCTTCCACGAAAATACTGCCGGAAAATTTGCCAGCCAGCTCAGCATTGAAATCGATCGCCAGGGCCATCCGTGGGTTATCCCCCGTACCTGTCTGCTGCGCCCCTTTGCTGACATTGCCACAGCCCGTCGCCCCGATGTTGTCGTGCTTGACGAACCGGCTCTGGTACATGAACCTTTGTGGGAACGAGAACTCGTGATTACCCTCGGTACTTCGGTAAAGCTGGTTGTGGAGGTGGTGAGTACCAATTGGGAAACTGATTATGCCCGGAAGGTAGAGGAGTATGCCCTGTTTGGCATTCCAGAATATTGGATTGTGGACTACCGGGGTTTGGGCGGGCGGGTGTTTATAGGCAGCCCTAAGCAGCCTACGTTTACGGTGTGTCGATTAGTTGGTGAAGACTATCAACAAGGGCAGTATCGGCTGGGCGAAGTGATTGATTCGCCATTATTGCCGCAGCTAGCTCTACGACTGGATGATGTTATGCCGCGCTAGCCTGATCAGTAATCGTAGGATGAGCGTTGTGAGTCGATTGCCCAGCTCATTGATATCCAAGGATCTCGGTGAAGTACCGTAGGGTGGGCAGTGCCCACCCAGCTATCACCAACCCATCGGGAACACTAGCTAGCCAGGTATTCACGGATGTCAGACTGGCGCTTGCGCAGCTTGGTCAGAGCCTCGCGTTCAATCTGGCGCACCCGCTCGCGGCTGATTGCCAATAGATCACCAATCTTCGCCAAGGTCATCGTCTTGCCATCAGACAACCCAAAGCGGAGGGAAAGCACCTCTCGCTGCTGGGGGGTCAGGTCACCCATCAACCGCTCCAGGTCTTGGCGCAACGACACCTGGGTGGCAAAGTCTTCGGGCGACGGGCCATTGTCCTCCAGCAGCTCACCCAACTCAGTGTCTTGGTTGTCGCCCACCTTGAGGTCTAGGGAGAGGGGCTGGCGAGATTTTTCCAGGTAGTCACGCACCTGTTTAGGGGTCAGGTCGCACTCTACAGCCAGTTCGGCGACGGTGGCCGCTCGACCATGGTGCTGAGAGAGGGTGCGCTGGGCTTTCTTAAGCTTGTTGAGCTTTTCGGTAATGTGGATGGGCAGCCGGATGGTGCGGCTTTTCTCGGCAATGGCGCGGGTAATGGCTTGGCGAATCCACCAGTAGGCGTAGGTCGAGAAACGATAGCCCTTGGTGGGGTCAAACTTTTCGACCCCGCGCTGCATGCCAATGGTGCCTTCCTGGATCAGGTCGAGCAAATCAACGTTGCGCTTGATGTACTTCTTGGCAACCGATACCACTAGTCGCAGGTTGGCTTCTACCATCTTGCGTTTGGCTAGGTTGCCCTGGCGCACGACCAGCGCTAGGTTATCGACGGGCAAATCTACAGCTTCGGCCCACTGCTCCAAACTAAGCTCGTAGCCAGCGGTCTCTTCTAAGGCCCGTTTCTGGGCTTCCAAAGCCGACAGTCGCTGCACCTGTTTACCCAACACAATCTCTTCCTCGTGGGTAAGCAAAGGAACTTTGCCAATCTCTTTCAGGTAGGTGCGAACTAAATCAGTCGAATTTTGCACAGTTCTCATGGGGCGGCACGGCGGGAAACAGCGACGGAGGAACAACTAACAGATGAGCCTACCCAGTCACGGGTAGACCTAGGCTAGGCACAGTCAGGGTAGGGGCGAGGTGGTGAACTAGCGCCTAGACCCAAAACTCGACAGCCCAACAGGACTCAACTAACGACGAGAACGCACCGGTACGGGTATAGGCTCAGCCTCTAGGGCGGCCTCCTCAGCCCGGCGCTTGAGAATCAAGCCAGCTACTACCAGGGCTGTACCGGCTTCCAGAAGAATGTCGATAGTGTTCATAGGTAAACGCTTGTTAATCTTTTATGTAAACAACTGTAACATTTGTGAGAAGGGAGGGGAATGGCTATTAATACTCAGTTGGCGAGTCTTTAAAAATGCTGTATCCCATTAGATTAGAGCCCTGAGCGGTTGCTTATTGCATTCCAGAAGACATATTTTTGGACTGCTGGGGAAAGAAATTCTTAAAATATAAAAAGAATGTTAACAAAACTGACATCGTTGCTGACCTAGGGTAATGGATCATGGTGGCTACTCTGGCCCCGGTTCTGGCCCCGGTTCTGGCCCCGGTTTTGGCCCCGGTTTTGGCCCCGGTTTTGGCCCCGGTTTAGGACGACAGCGCCAGTTGAGACCCCTGGGCTGTTTTGACCACATCAATGCGGGTGGGGAAGGCGGCGCGGAAGTGAGGAATATGGGTAACGGTGAGAATGCAGGCAAAGTCAGCGGCGATCGCATTAATGGCCGCTACCAGGCGATCGCACCCCTGCTGATCTTGGGTGCCGAACCCCTCGTCGATAATCAAAAGCTGCAATGCCCGGCCCGATCGCTGGGCCAGCAGCCGAGCCAGGGCTAGGCGCAGGGCAAAGTTAACGCGAAACGCCTCGCCACCGGAGTAGGTCTCGTAGGGGCGAGTGCCCCGAGGGTCAGCAATGAGAATGTCGAGGGTGTCGATCAACCGCTGGCCCCGCTTGCTGGCCCGCTGGGTGACAAACTGCACATGGAGCTGGTGCGCACTCAGCCGCCCCAATAGCTGGTTGGTTTCGGCCTCGAGCTGGGGCAGCAGATTTTCGATCATGAGGGCCTGAATACCGTTGTGGCCAAAGGCCAGGGCCAGTTCTTGGTAGACCCGCTGGCGCTGGCGCACTGCCGCCAGATCCTGCTGTTTCTGGGCTAATTCCTGCTGGAGACTGTCGAGGTGCTGGCGCGCCTGGCCCAGGGCACCCAGCTGAGTGACTAGGGCCTCTCGCTGCTGCTGCCGGGCCTCGAGGTCGGCCTCGAGGGTGGCCAGGGCCTCGGGGTCATAGGCCAGGGTGACCAGGGCCTCGTCGAGGGTCAGCAGACCGTCGCTCAGGCGATCGAGCTCGGCCTGCTGCTGCTGGCGCTGGGTCTGGAGCACCGCTAGCTGGGTGAGTCGTTGAGGCTGCTGCTGCCGGGCCTGCTCCAGCTCGTAATGCCGCTGTCGCCAACCCTGGGCCTCGGCTAGGGCCTGGCGGACGGTTTGGTGGCGATCGATTCGGTAGTCCAGCTGGGCGATCGCCGCCTGCACCGAGGCTAGGGCCTGCCCCTGGGCACTGTGGTGAAACTCGGCCAGCTCTGCCTCGAGCTGGGCCACCTGGGCCGCTAGGGGCTGGTGCTGGCTCAGCAGCTTCTGCCGCCGCCGCTGGGCCTGGCCCAGGTCGTGGTGCTTGAGGTCGGCCCACCGCAGCCGATCGACCTGGCCCCGCACCAGGGCATGATCGCGATCGTCGTAGGCGAGCTGGGCTAGGGTCTGGTCGATGTGGCTGAGCTCGGCCCGCAGGTCAGGGGCGTAGTCGTCTGCGGCCAGGTCCTGCTCTAGGCGCTGCTGCTCGGTCTCCAGCCCCTGCAGGCGATCTTGAACTGTCTCCTGGGAGGCCATTTGGGCGGCCAAGTGGCCCTGCTTTTGCAACACCGGGGCGTAGGTTTCTAGCTCAGCCTCCACGGCCCGGTACTCCTGACGCAGCACCTGAATCTCTCGCTCTGAGACGGCCAACTGCTCGCGGATCACCCAAATTTCTGCCTGTAGGTCCTGCTGCTCCTGGCGGTGGCGGTTTTCGACCAGGGTGCGATGGGGGCTGTCTAGGGGGCGATCGCACAGGGGACAGGCGGCGGCGGGATGGATCAAAAATCCCAGTTTCTGGCCAATCTGAGCGATCTGGGTTTCGCAGGTGCGCTGCTTCGCCTGGAGGACAGCCATAAAGCTGCGTCGCTCCAACCCCTTTTCTCGGACCTGTTCTTGGTACGCCCGCCGCCGCTCCAAATAGCCCAGGGTTTCTGCCACCTCCTGGGCCGTGGCCACCAGTTTGGGTTGCTCTCCCCGCTGGAGCTGGAGTTGCCGGGCGGTGGCCGTCAGGGCTTCGAGGCGGGTTTGCAGGCGGGTTTGCACCTGCTGGCGCTGGGTCAGCAGGTGTTGCCGCCGCTGTAGCAACGGCGATACCTGGAGTTGGAGGGCATCGAGATGCTTGAGTCGGGCTTTGGCCGCCAAATACTCCTGACGGGTGGCCTGCACGGTTTCCCCCTGTTTGAGCTGCTGGTCGAGATCGGCAATCTGGGCTTGCAGCGCCGCCTGCTGCATCTGGGCCTGGCCCAAGCGAGCGCGGACGGTTTCGGCTTGGGTATGCCCGGCACTCTCTAGGGCCTGGCGCTGGTCTTGCAGGGTTTGGTACTGCTGAAAGTGCTGGTTCAGCCGGGCGTCTTCCGCCTCCAGGCTAGCCAGGGTGGCGAGCCCCGCTTCAATTTCGTCGGCCTGGGACAGAATTAGCTCGGCCTGGCGCAGCTCGGCGGTGAGGGTATCCAGGGCTGTCTCAGTCTGCCGCAGCAGGATCTGCTGGTGGCACTGCTGCTGTCGCTGAAGCTGTTGCTGCTGGAGCTGGCTGTGGTAGGTCTGTGCCAGGGTTTTGAGCTGCTGCTGCCGCTGGCGATCGCTCTCCTGCTGCTGATCGAGACCGTGCAACTCCTGCTGCAGCTGGGCTTGACGCCGTAGGGTGGGCTCGTAGTCGGCCAGAGCCGCGACCAGTTCGTCGAGCTGAGTCTGGCGTAGGGCAACCTCGGCCTTGGCCTGGCGAGCCTGGTCTTTGGCTCGTTCGGCCAGTTGGTCGTAGTGGTTGAGCTTGAGTAGGTCGGCCAGCACCTGCTTGCGATCGCCCGGCCGCTTCAACATAAAGTCATCGGCTCCGCCCTGGCGCAGGTAGGCCGAATTAATAAAGGTCTCGTAGTCGAGCCTGAGGTGGCGGCAGATCAGGATCTGGGTAGCGCGCACTCCCCGCTGGGTCAGGACCCGCCAGCCCGCATCGGTGTGCACCTGAAACTCTAGACTGCTGCCCTGGGTGCGGTGACGGCTGCGCATCACCCGATAGGTGTGGTCGTCCTGCTGAAACTGAAAGCTCACCCGGGCCTCCATGGCCCCCTGGTAAATCACATCATCGTCGTCGGCGACCCGGCTCTGGCCCCAGAGCGCCCAGGCGATCGCCTCCAGCAAGGACGACTTACCGGCCCCGTTGGGCCCAGCCACGCAGACAACATGCAGCCCGCTAAAGTCGAGGCTGGAGTCGCGATAGCTGAGAAAATTTGTAAGGGTAATGTGCTTGGGAATCATGGGTACATCAGCACCATTATCCCAAGCGTACAGTACAAGCGAACTTAAAGTACACCTGAACTGAATTTTCCCCCAGACGCAAGCCTTTACCTTGGCTTTTTTACATACGCCCCAAACTGTCAGGCTTTCAATCAAGCCCCCAAACAGCCAACCTGAAAATCAGATTTCGCTGCAGACAATAACAGCCCAAAATACGGAAGCGGTGGGATTTGAACCCACGAGGGAAGGTTTACTCCCCTACCTCCTTAGCAGGGAGGCGCTTTCGACCACTCAGCCACGCTTCCAAGTAGTGGTTCTTCGCTAGTTTAGCAGACCATTGGCTGAGACAAGACCCTGTCCCAGGACTTTCTTCTGCCAAAGTTGCCCCAAGCGATCGGCGACCTAGCCTAGAAGCGGGCCTTTGAAGCCCCAACCCACAGCAAAAAACTTACCCCAATCAGCCTTCAGCCGCGATAATTCCGCTCCCCCTGACTTCTGACTCCTGACTCCTAACTCCTAACTAAGTCAGTTTCTCCCGGCGCAGGTTAATACCCGCCCTCTTCCCTAAGGTACCGACTAAGATTGATCCAGTCCTGGTTATAGCTTGAGCGATGCCATCTCCCTTTCCAGGTATGGATCCTTACCTTGAACAGGCCATCTTCTGGTCGGAATTCCACAGTCGATTGATTGTGGCCATTGCCGATGCCTTGGCCCCCAGCCTGCTGCCCAAATACTACATTGCCGTAGAAACCCGCACCTACTGGGACAGCACCGGCGACGATCTCTTAGTCGGCATTCCAGACGCGATTGTTCTCTCTGCCGCTAGGCCCTCGCCCCGGCCTCAACCGGTCAGCGACGGGGTCGCAACCACTACCACCATCCGGCCCCAGGCTGTCATCTTGCCGATGCCCCTGGAACTAAAGGAGCGCTACCTCTCCATTCGGGAGGTGGGCAGCGATGGGGTGATTACAGTGCTAGAGGTACTATCGCCCGCAAATAAACGCCGGGGCGACGGACGGATCGCCTATGAAGCCAAGCGGCAAAGGCTGCTGGGCAGCACCTCTCATTTAGTGGAAATCGATTTGCTCCGCTCAGAGGAACCTATGGCCATGCGGCCAATCGGGGGCGAAGCACCCTCCGGGGCCAGCTATCGAATTTTAGTCAGCCGGTCGGAACGCCGTCCCCAGGCTGACCTCTATGAATTTCCCCTGCAAGTCCCTATCCCCGCATTCCCGCTACCACTGAAGGAGCCAGGGGAAGCGGTTAAGGTCGAACTCCAGCCCATCGTTCAGGGCATCTATGACCGCGGCGGCTATGGTCTTCGGATCGATTACCAAGCCCCGGTGCCGCCACCGCCCCTATCCCCCGAGGATAGCGCTTGGGTCAATGAGGTGTTGAAGACACACCCCTAGCTCCTAGGCATAATCCCCAGGGCTTGCCCCCCGATTTTATGCCTATAGGCGGCAGAAACCCCGACAGATTGTAGCGTTGACCACGACGGCACAATGACGAAAACCTTGGGTAAGCTCAGATTCGGTATAGTGATCGGCCTGTTGCTGGTAGTCATGCTGCGGGTGACGGTCGATTGGCGACTGCTGGGGCGATCGCTCACCTACCCCGATCGCCCGATCACCGCCGCAGACTGGTACCAGCCCCGGCAGATCGTCCCCGGCATTGGCCCCCAGGCGCCACCACTGGCCAGGGCCGAAACAACAGACATTTCCCCGGCGGCGCTGCAAACGGCGCTGGAGTTTGCGGCGGCGCAGAATTCGGTGGCGCTGCTGGTCATGCACCGCGATCGCCTGGTGCTCGAGCAGTAGTGTCAGGGCCAGACCGCCAGCGATCGCGTCAACTCGATGTCAATGGTCAAAACCCTGCTGGCCCTA
>JAIXUR010000236.1 GCA_027483425.1 Cyanobacteriota bacterium
CCCCGCCTACAGACCCCGTGATGCAATGCCCTTATACCCAGGGGCGATGAACCGCAAGCACGACAGCACTATCGGTGCCCTGGGGTTGCGCTATTGAAATGTACAGCTATGCCGACGATGTGCCACCCGTACCAGAGCATCTCGCCTAGTGCTCTGGTGCACGGTTCGGGGCAACAGGCTGCTCTATTAAGTAATACGTAGGCCAGGGTAGTTGGCCCGCTGTCCTTATGATTGCCTTATTTCTATTTGCCAGCCTGTACAGGTTGGCAACCGATGCCAGCGTCCCCAGGACTACTCCAGATCATGGGTGCCGATTTAATGCAGGAAATTCCACCTCGATCAGACTTCAAAGGACAGAATTCCCCGCCTGCCCGCCTGCCTGACTCCTGACTCCTGGCTTCTGACCCCTGACCCCTGACTCCTAGCTCCTGACTCCTAACTCCTGACCCCTAGCCTTAGGAAAGACTCAGTTCTTCCCGACTTAAGTTGATCTCAAACCATACCTCAACCTTCAAACCCTTTGGTAGGAGAACCCTAATGTCCCTCAACGAATACAAACCCGGTGCCACCTTCCCCGGCGTGATCGGGCGCACCGCCGATGTCTCTACCCCAGCCTGGCCAAAACCCAATCGGGCTAAAGACGGTGCTCCCAACGTGCTTTACATCGTGCTAGACGACACCGGCTTTGGTCAGCTCGGCTGCTACGGTAGCCCGATCGCGACCCCCAACCTTGATGCCCTCGCCGCCGATGGTCTACGCTACAGCAACATGCACACTACGGCCCTCTGCTCGCCCTCCCGTTCCTGCATGGTGACCGGGCGCAACCACCACTCCAACAATCTGGCCTGCATTACCGAAGGGTCGACGGGGTATCCCGGTTCCAATGGCTATATCCCCTTTGAGAATGGGTTCCTGTCCGAAATTTTGCTGCAAAACGGTTACAACACCTACGCCATTGGTAAATGGCACCTCACCCCCGCCGAGCAGGGTAGTGCGGCTGGCCCCTACGATCGCTGGCCCCTGGGGCGCGGCTTCGAGCGCTTTTACGGTTTTTTGGGCGGCGACACCCACCAGTACTACCCCGAGCTGGTGCGCGACAACAGCCAAACCGAACCCGACAAGACCCCAGAAGAGGGCTATCACCTGACGGTGGATCTGGTGGAAAAAGCGAAGGGGATGATCGCCGATGCCAAGCAGGTCGCGCCGAATAAGCCCTTCTTCATGTACTTCTGCACCGGGGCTATGCATGCCCCCCACCATGTGCCCAAGGAATGGGCCGACAAGTACAAAGGGCAGTTTGACGATGGCTGGGATGCCTATCGCGAAAAGGTATTCGCCAAGCAGAAGGAAATGGGCATTATTCCCGCCAACGCTACCCTGTCTCGCCACGACCCCGACGTGCAAGACTGGAACTCGCTGTCGGCGGATGAGCGCAAACTCTACGCCCGCATGATGGAAGTGTTTGCCGGATTTCTGGAGCACACCGACCACTATATCGGCGAACTGATCGCCTTCTTGAAGGATCTGGGCGAGTACGAGAACACCCTGATCATGGTGATTTCAGACAACGGGGCAAGTGCCGAGGGCGGGCCCACGGGCTCGGTGAACGAGAACAAGTTCTTCAACAACGTGCCCGAGAACCTGGCCCAAAACCTGGCGGCGATCGATGACATTGGTGGCCCCAAGTACTTCAACCACTATCCCTGGGGCTGGACCCATGCGGGCAACACCCCCTTCCGCCGCTGGAAACGGGAGACCTACCGGGGCGGGGTCAGCGATCCGTTCATTGTGTCCTGGCCCCAGGGCATTCAGGCTAAGGGCGAGATTCGCAGCCAGTATGCCCATGCCATCGACATGGTACCCACGGTGCTAGATGCTTTGGGCATTGAGGCCCCCACGGTGATTAAAGGGGTGACCCAATCGCCGATCGAGGGCTTTAGTCTGGCCAGTTCCTTTGATGATGCCAATGCACCGAGCCAGCACATCACCCAGTACTTCGAGATGATGGGCCACCGATCGCTCTATCACGATGGTTGGCGGGCCGTCTGTCCCTGGCCGGGTACGTCGTTTACCGAGGCTGGTATGGGGTTTGGGGCCCCGATTTCCTACGAGAAACTGATTGAGCTCGATGCCCACGGTTGGGAGCTTTACAACCTGAAGGATGACTTTGCCGAGACCCACGATCTGGCCGCGACCGAGCGCGAACGCCTGATTGCCATGATCGGCATGTGGTACGTAGAAGCCGGTCGGTACAATGTGCTGCCCATTGATAGTCGGGGGGTACAGCGTCTGGCTGAGGCTCGTCCTCAAATTGCCGTCGATCGCAAAAAATACATTTACTATCCCGATACTCAAGTTGTTCCGAGCAACGCATCGCCCCGGATGTTGAACTGTGCCCACTCGGTCTCGGTGGATGCGGTGGTGCCCGAGGGCGGGGCAGAGGGAGTACTCTTCTCCATGGGGGGCAACGATGGGGGCTTTTCGTTCTATGTGCAGAACGGCACCCTGACCTACGGCTACAACTACGTGACCGATCGCTACTTCAAGGTGGAGGCCCTAGAACCGTTGCCCAGCGGTCGCCATATTTTCAGCGTCCAGTTTGACCCGACGGGCCCCGCTGATTTTGCCACCGGGAAAGGGACTCCGGCCAAGATCACCCTGCTAGTGGATGGTAGACCCGTGGGCAGCGGCGATCTGGCGGTGACGATTCCCCTCTCCCTGGGGCTTTCAGCAGGAGTAGCGGTGGGGGCAGACCCAGGCTCACCATCGATGCCCGATTACAAGCCGCCCTTTAAGTTCACCGGGCAGATCAATAAAGCCTTGGTGGATGTGACCGGTGAGCCCGTTGAGGACAAAGAAGCCCAAATGCGAGTGTATTTGGCCCGGCAGTAGGGAATGTCCAGGGCGATCGCGGGTCTCTGATCAGCGATCGCCCGATCACGCCCCGATGGCAAAAATCCTGTGCTGCCTTGAATAGAGCGCAGCCTATCCCTGCAAAGTACCTAGGACAACTGATGCTATGACTGCACTCGATGACCTCAGAGCGTTGGCAGCCAGCCCAGGTAAGCAGGTATTTACCATCCTGCACACCAACGACATGCACTCTAACTTGATTGGCCTATCGCCCTTCAGTGACTACACGCCGATGAGTCTGAAGGATGATGCCACCAGGGGCGGCTATTCGCGGTTGGGAACGTTGATTGCTCAGAGGAAACAAGAACTCGGACAACTAGGGCCGGTATTGGTGCTGGATGCAGGTGACTTTAGCATGGGCACCGCCGTGGCAGCGGCAACGCGGGAACTGGGGGCAGAACTGCAACTGATGTCGCGCATGGGCTACGATGCCACCACCTTTGGCAATCATGAGTTCGATCTGGGGCCCGATGGATTGGGTAGCGCGATCGCCACAGCGGCGGCGGCTGGATTTGTGCCCGCCGTGGTGGTTTCTAACACTAACCTCAGTGCCGATGAACCTCGATTAGCCACCCTCAAGCAGTTAGCGGCGGACAACATTCTGCGTCCCTATCAGGTGATTGAGCGCGGTGGGCTACGCTTCGGCCTGATCGGCCTGATTGGCTACGATGCCTTCAAATATGCCTCTGATCCAGGGGGGGTCACCTTCGACGACCCGATCGCCACGGCTCAAAAGACGGCCGATCGGTTACGCGATCAAGAAACGGTAGATGTGGTGATTGTGCTGAGTCACGGCGGTGCGATCAAAGCAAACGATGGGATTTCTTACGTGGGTGAAGATGTCAACCTGCTCAAGGCCGTTCCTAGTATTGACATTGTCATTGGCGGCCATACCCACACCGCCCTCACCCAACCACTGCTAGTAGACGGTAGACCGGCGGTGCAAACGGGCAAATATGGAGAAAATCTCGGCGAATTGGTGATTAGTCTGGAAGGGGGAAACGTCAAGGTCGAGTCCTATCGTCTAATTCCCGTAGATGACACCGTGATGGGCGATCGCACCATCCAGCAAGAAGTCGATCGCTTTCTGGAGGAATCGAGCCAGATTGTGTTTGCGTCGCGGGGCTACAGCGTAACGCAGCCCTTAGCGGTGATTTCCGAAGATTGGCCGATGAACTATAGCGATGTTGCGTCAGGGACGCCCCTGGCCAACTTGGTCACGGATGCGTTTCGCCAAGCCACAGGGGCCGATATTGCCTTGACTGCGAATGGCACCATTCGGGCGGCTTTAATCAAGGGTAATTCGGGAATTCAAACCGTCTACGATGTGTTTTCTCTGGCCCCGCTGGGGGGTGGCATCGTTGACCCCACGGCAGGGAGCGCCATGGTGCAGGCCTACTTCACGGGTCTCGAACTCAAGAGCATGCTGGAGTTTTTCCTGATTGATGACCCTAACCATCCCGGTGAATATTTCCCTAGAGTATCGGGGATGCGATTCTTCTACGATCCCTCCCGTCCCAAATTTGCTCAGATCACCGCGATCGAATTGGGCGATTTAGACGGGGGCTATCGTCCGATGGACCTTTCCGAAAGTGCCACCAGGCTATACAGCTTCACCTGTAGTCTCTATGTTGGAGTCATTATTGCCGCCCTGCCCAGACTTAGCAAAGGTGCCGTGCAACTGGTTCCCAAAAAGGCCGACGGTACACCCATCAAGACGCGGACGGATGCGGTAGTTGACCCGCAAGCATCCTCTGGTCCCTACGTTATTCCTGGTGGCGGTGGCTCGCTGGAATCCGACAGTGCCGTTACCAGTTCTGCCCAGCAGGAGGTGAAAGAGTGGCAAGCGATTATGGATTACCTGGTCAGCCTGCCCAATAAAAACAAAGATGGAATTTCAGTTTTGGAGATGAACGATCGGATGAGAGAAGTTCGCGTGATCGGAGTCTAGCCAGACTTCGAGATTGACATTGCCATAGAAGGCGATCACCTTAACCTCAAGAGAGATAACACCATGAATTCTCAAGACCAAGTCCAACGCACCGTTCTACCCATCCCTGATCTGCCCTACGTCGGCCTGACCACCTACGACGCCAAAGACCCCGATACCTCCTATCCCCCCATCCGCGATCTGCGTCCTCCAGCCGGTGCGCCCAATGTGCTCGTCATCCTCATTGACGATGTGGGCTTTGGTGCCTCCAGCGCCTTTGGCGGGCCATGTCACACCCCCAACTTCGAGAAACTGGCGGCCAATGGCCTTAAATACAACCGCTTCCACACCACAGCCCTCTGCTCGCCCACCCGTCAGGCGCTGTTGACGGGGCGGAACCACCATACCGTAGGCATGGGCGGCATCACCGAAATTGCCACCGGGGCACCGGGCTACAACTCAATTCTGCCGAATACCTGCTCTCCCCTAGCCCGCACCCTCAAGCTCAACGGCTACTCGACCTCCCAGTTCGGCAAGTGCCACGAAGTGCCAGTCTGGCAGACTAGCCCCATCGGGCCCTTCGATGCCTGGCCCACGGGTGGTGGCGGGTTTGAGTACTTCTATGGCTTCATTGGCGGCGAAACCAACCAGTGGTATCCCGCCCTCTATGAAGGCACCATCCCCATCGAGCCGGAGAAGACCCCCGACCAGGGCTATCACCTGACCGAGGACATGACCACTAAGGCGATTAAATGGATCAGCCAGCAAAAGGCGTTGATGCCTGACAAGCCGTTCTTCACCTACTTTGCGCCCGGTGCCACCCATGCCCCCCACCATGTGCCCAAGGAGTGGGCCGACAAGTACAAGGGGCAGTTTGACCAGGGCTGGGACCAGCTACGGGAGCAGACCTTTGCTCGCCAGAAGGCGCTGGGGGTGATTCCAGACGACTGCCAATTGACCGATCGCCATGCCGGGATTCCAGCCTGGGAAACCATTTCAGACGAAATGAAACCCGTGCTCGCCCGCCAGATGGAAGTGTATGCCGGGTTTCTCGAACACACCGACCACCACATCGGGCGGCTGATTGATGCGCTCCAGGATCTGGAGATTCTGGACGACACCTTGATCTATGTGATCATCGGCGACAACGGGGCTTCCGCAGAGGGCTCGCTCCAGGGCTGCTTCAATGAGATGGCTCCCCTGACAGGCTTTGCCGCCCTGGAAACGCCGGAGTTTCTCACGGAGCGAATCGATCAGTTGGGCGGAGTCGAGTCTTACAACCACTACGCGGTGGGCTGGGCCCACGCCATGGACACCCCCTATCAGTGGACTAAGCAGGTGGCCTCCCATTTCGGCGGCACCCGCAATGGCACGATCGTCCACTGGCCCAAGGGCATCACCGCCAAGGGAGAAATCCGCAGTCAGTTCCACCATGTGATTGACGTGGCACCGACCATTCTGGAGGCGGCTGGCCTGCCTCAACCCACCTTTGTCAATGGGGTTCAGCAGCGCCCGATTGAAGGCGTCAGCATGGCGTACTCGTTCAACGAGGCCAAAGCTAGCGATCGCCATCAGACCCAGTACTTTGAGATGGCAGGCAACCGAGGCATCTATCACAAAGGCTGGACAGCCGTTACCCAGCACCGCATACCCTGGGAGACCGGTATGGCCAAGCTACCGGCCTTCGATGACGATGTCTGGGAGCTGTACGACACCACCACCGACTGGACCCAGGCCAAGGATCTGGCCAAAGAGCAGCCGCAAAAACTGCATGAGTTGCAACGGCTATGGCTGATCGAAGCGACCAAGTACAACGTGTTGCCCCTGGACGATCGCTTTGCCGAGCGGGCCAATCCTGAGATCGCCGGTCGGCCCCAGTTGATCAAAGGGACGCGGCAGATTCTCTTTGGCGGCATGGGGCGGCTGAGCGAAAGCTCGATCGTCAACTTCAAGAACAAGTCCCACGCGGTCACCGCCGAGGTGGTTGTGCCCGAATCTGGTGCAGAAGGCGTGATCATCGCCCAAGGCGGTCTGACAGGCGGCTGGAGCTTCTACACCAAGGAGGGCAAACCGAAGTACTGCTATAACTTCTACGGCGTGAACCGTTACACCATCGAGGGCACGGCAAAAATCCCCGCTGGAACCCACCAGGTGCGCATGGAGTTTGCCTACGACGGCGGCGGCTTGGCCAAGGGTGGCACCGTCACCCTGTACATCGACGGGCAAAAGGTTGGTGAAGGTCGGGTCGATCAGACCGAGCCCATTATCTTCTCCGCCGATGAAACCTGTGACGTTGGCTTCGAGGCGGGTTCGCCCGTCACCTACGACTACCCGACCAAGGGCGGCAAGTTCAGCGGCGAGGTGAACTGGGTCGAGATCGATGTCGATAAAGATGCCGAAGATCTCGACCATCTGATCTCCCCCGAAGAGCGTCTGCGGGTAGCGATGGCGATCCAGTAACCCCATGCCCCAGACCCGTCGCTCCGTTCAAACGGAACGACGGGTCTGGGGTGGCTGTGCCCAGCCAGTAGCTTGTATCGTTGGCCGTTGCCCCCAGGGTAGATCGCTCAGCAGATTGGAATTTTCGGATATTCACGGGCGGTGAGACTGCCTATAGTGCCTACAGTGCGTTTACGCAATGTCTGTTCAACATTGGCTACAGGCGACTGGACTACCGGCCACGGTAGGGCTGTATTCGGCGA
>JAIXUR010000352.1 GCA_027483425.1 Cyanobacteriota bacterium
GGGCGGCGAGGCTGCCCTAGAGCATATAGCGCACTTTCTCGGGGGTGAGGGGCCGCGCGCCTCGGTCGTTTGCACCTGAGTTGGGTGGCAGTGGTAGGGTTCCGGTCTCTGGGCGATCGGGGGCGTCTGGTTCGAGATATTCAAACATCGGTTCTGTTTCCTTAGTTGTGGGGTTGAGGAAGACAGAACGCGAAAACCCTAGCCACCCACGCTTGACGTGCAAACTGAGGGGGCTAGGGTACCATTTACCGTAGCCTCGCAATCTGCTTCGGAGATCTGCGGGGTTAGCTGTCTGCTGATGTTGGTAGCACCGACAGGCAGCGCTAAGATTTTCGAGTTCTGCATGGCAACCGTTCTGGTAGAACGGCTTAAGGATAGAGCATCCTGGTACAGACACTCCCCGTCAACCGTGGAGATTAAGGATAGTACGAGGCTCTGTTAGCTAGATAGACACAAGGCGGCTGCCCATCTACCCTTGGGGAGGTTATTATGCAGATTATCTGCTGCCCATCTACCCTCTAGGGGGGAAATTAGGCGGCAGCAAGTGCTGCACCCACAGTCCAACCGTTGGAAGTGAATGAACACTCAGCGTAATTTTCCATTCGGTTAAGCGTTTAGCTACTTCAAGAATTAGCGAGCTGAGATTGATGAACCAAGAGCTATTGGCAAGATTACGAAACTTCTGTCGGGATGAAGCGTCATTTGAGCAAGTCCAACAGACTCTGGGTGACGAATTTCAATCTTTAGAGCAGGAAATCCATCAGGCACAGCTCCAGATGGAGCAGCAAAAAGCCCTATTCCGGGTGATTACTCGGCTCCGAGAATCTATCGATCTCGAAACTATTTTTCAAGCGACTGCCGCTGAAGTTCGTCAACTCTTGGCAGTAGACCGGGTAGGGATGTTTCGCTTCTACGCCAATTCGGGTTGGGATGACGGAGAATTTGTCTCTGAGGATGTTCATCCCGATTTTTCCTCAGCGATCGCGCAACCTATTCACGATCACTGCTTTGGCGATCAGTTTGCCGTCCATTACCAGCAGGGTCGGGTGCAGAATGTTGCCGATATTTACAATGCGGGGTTGAGCGATTGTCACATCCAGGTTCTGGCTCAATTTCAGGTGCGGGCAAACCTGGTGGTGCCCTTGTTGCAGGGTCGCCATCTGTGGGGTTTGCTCTGCATTCATCAATGCCGTGCCCCTCGCCAGTGGCAGGAAACGGAGATTGAGTTTGTCCATCAAATTGCCAATCACCTGGGGGTTGCCCTGCAACATGCTGAACTCCTGGCAGAACTGCGGGCGGAAGTAATTGAACGGCAACAAGCCGAGCACCGGGCTCAAGAACTCAACCAGGAATTACAGCAAGCCATTGTTGAACTGAGAGCCGTGAATCGGGAATTAGAAGCGTTTAGCTATTCTGTTTCCCATGATTTGCGGGCACCCCTGCGCGGTATCGACGGCTTCAGTCAGGCGTTACTGGAAGACTGCCTGGATCAATTAGATACAACTGGTCAGGACTATTTACGACGCATTCGCTCTGCCAGTCAGCGAATGGGGCAGTTGATCGATGACCTGCTCACCCTATCGCGCGTCACCCGCAGCGATATGCACAAAGAATCCGTTGATTTGAGCCGATTAGCCAGTCGCATTTGCACCGATTTACACCAGGCTCTTCCGGAACGGCAGGTGGAGTTTGAGATCCAACCAGGTTTGGTCACCCATGGCGATGTTCGCCTGCTGCAAGTGGTATTAGATAATTTATTGAATAATGCCTGGAAATTTACCGCTAAACAGCCCCAGGCAAAAATTGAGTTTGGCGCAACTGCTCAGGAGGACGGCATTCCGGTTTACTTTGTCCGAGATAATGGTGTTGGCTTTGATATGACATTTGTTGACAAATTGTTTCGACCGTTTCAGCGCTTGCATGGAATGCATGAATTTCCGGGCAATGGGATTGGGCTTGCCACCGTGCAGCGAATCGTCCATCGACATGGCGGTCAAGTTTGGGCAGAAGGAGCGTTGAACCAGGGGTCGACCTTCTATTTCACGCTAACAGAAGGAGTGGTTGAGACATGAGTGAGAGTGCAATTAATAAAGTTATTCTATTGGTAGAAGATAACCCTGATGATGAAGCCTTGGCAATCCGTGCGCTCAAGCGTCATCACATTGGCAATGAGATTGTGATTGCTCGTGATGGGGTTGAGGCATTGGATTATCTGTTTGGCACAGGTCTGTATGCAGGGCGAGATGTTAGTCTCAAGCCGTCGGTGGTCTTGTTGGATCTCAAACTGCCCCGCGTGGATGGGCTTGAAGTTTTGCGCCGCGTACGGGAAGATGAGCGTACAAAATTATTACCCGTGGTCGTCTTAACCACCTCCAATGAAGACCAAGATTTACTCGATAGCTATAGTCGGGGGTGCAATAGTTACATTCGCAAGCCAGTCGATTTTATCCAGTTTTCTGAAGCCATTCGACAACTGGGGATGTACTGGCTGCTGATGAATCAACCTCCGCCTGTTTAGGAATGCGATCGCTATGAATTCTCATTTGTGTGTTCTGGTGATTGAGGATTTAGAAGACGACATGCTGCTGATGCTGCGGGAGCTACGTCGCGGCGGCTACACGCTAGATTACGTTCGGGTAGAAACGACCGAGGAGATGCAAGCAGCCCTCGATCGCCAACGGTGGGACATCGTGATTGCCGATTACACGTTACCTACGTTTAGTGCGCCAGAAGCGCTGAGACTGCTTCAGCGTCAGCAGCGGGATATCCCTTTTATTATCGTTTCTGGCACGATCGGCGAAGAAACGGCGGTTGCTGCCATGAAAGCAGGAGCGCACGATTACATCATTAAAGGTAATCTCGCCCGGTTAGTGCCTGCTGTCGGGCGGGAATTGCGGGAAGCAGAGGAACGGCAGAAGCGGCGGCATGCAGAACGTGCCCTCCGGGAAAGCGAAGAAGCTCTGCGGCAAAGCCAGCAGCAGTACCAAGCCCTGGCAGAAGCATCCCCCGTTGGTATCTTTCGCACCGATGCTCAGGGAAATTGCCTTTATGTGAATCAGCAATGGTGTGAAATGACCGGAATTCTATTGCAGCAAGCCCTGCAATGTGAATGGTCAAAGGCATTACATTCAGACGATCGTGTACCCGTCTTGAGGGTCTGGCAAGCGGCTATGCGAGACGGTCTCCCGTTTCGTTCAGAGTTTCGGTTTCAACGCCCTGACGGAACGACAATCTGGGTTTTTGGACAGGCGCTGCCAGAGCGCAGAAATGGGGAAGAAATCTTTGGGTATATCGGAACCATTACCGATATCAGCGATCGCAAACAAGCCGAGCAGAAAATCCGAGAACAAGCCGATCTGATTGATATTGCCTCCGATGCGATTTTTGTGCGCGATCTCTCTAATCGAGTTATCTTCTGGAATCGAGGTGCTGAACGACTCTATGGTTGGACTGCACAAGAAATTCTGGGTCAAACGGTATCCCCTCTGCTATACCAGAAACCCTCCGCACAAGACTATGAGATTCTTCAGACGGTGATCGACCTGGGAGAATGGCAGGGAGAGTTACACAGAATCAATAAAGCGGGCAAGGAAGTCATTGTTGCAACTCGCTGCACATTAGTGCGGGATGAAGCAGGACAGCCCAGATCAATGCTTACGGTTGACACCGATATTACCGAGAAAAAGCAGTTGGAGACCCAATTTCTGCGTGCCCAACGCTTAGAAAGTCTAGGGACTCTGGCAAGTGGCATAGCCCATGATTTCAACAACCTTCTCACCCCTATTTTGGCAATTTCTCAACTCCTGCCTCTAAAACTGCCTGATCTGGATGAACAAAATCAACAATTGCTTAAAATTCTGGAAGACAATACGAAACGGGGAGCAGATTTAGTCAAGCAAATTTTAGTATTTGCTCGGGGAGGTGAAGGTAAGCGAGTGCCCCTGCAAATCAGTCATTTATTATCAGAGATTTTGCAAATGGTTCGCCAAACCTTTTCACCAGCTATTGAAATTCAAGCAAACCTTTCAACGAGCGATCTCGAAATCGTTTCCGCCGATCCCACCCAACTGCACCAGGTCTTGGTGAACCTCGCTGTAAACGCCCGCGATGCAATGCCCAATGGGGGAATTCTCAGCCTTTCTGCTGAAAACATCCTCCTTGATGAAACCTTCGCGCGCATGAATCTAGAAGCTCACGTAGGTTCTTATGTTGTCATTACCGTTGCGGATACGGGAACCGGAATTCCGGCTGAATTATTAGAGCGAATTTTTGACCCCTTTTTCACCACAAAAGAAGTCGGCAAAGGGACGGGACTGGGGCTATCGACCACGTTAGGGATTGTTAAAAACCACGGGGGTTTTGTTAAGATCTACAGCGAGGTGGGGCAAGGATCGGAATTTAAGGTTTACTTGCCGACCATGACGGATAAAGTGACTCAGCTAACAGAAGAATCCATTCTCTTGAGCGGACATAATGAGTTGATTCTAATTGTGGAAGATGAACCGTCGATTCAGCAGATGACTAGAACCGCGTTAAAGGACTGCAATTATAGGACTCTGACGGCAAGTGATGGAGTTGAGGCGATCGCCCTATGCGCGGAATACAAGCATGAAATTAGCCTTGTGTTGATGGATGTCATGATGCCGTCAATGGATGGGTTATCCGCAATCCGCACGCTACAAAAACTCAATCCTAAGGTCAAAGTGATTGCAATGAGCGGTCTGGCAACAAATAGTCAGGTTGCTGAAGAGATAGGGGACAGTGTCAAAGCATTTTTATCCAAGCCCTACGCTGTGCAAGAATTATTGGACACCGTACATAGAGTCCTGAAAGAGTCGTTGACCCCACAGGCTTCAGCAACGGCGGACTAGAAGTCTCCGACAAACTTAGCATCGAACTGATCCAACCCCACAAATTGTTTGCTTCTACTGTTCCCAGGATCATTTCATTCTAGATTTAGGCGACGAGCTTAGGCGGTTTCAGCCATCGAAGGTTAAAATCCCTGAAGCCTGGAACGTCGTATTTTCGTAGATACACAAAACGTCGAAATTTAGAATGAAACAGCCCTGCTACTGTTCCAGGTCAGAGTGCGATCGCAGATCTCTTGTAGGTTGGGTTGAGCTAGCGAAACCCAACAATCCTAGAAAATTTTATTCCCAACCCACTGTGTCTTGAAAAGTGATTTCTCTATCAGCAGCAACAAAACAACTGGGTCATCTCTAC
>JAIXUR010000410.1 GCA_027483425.1 Cyanobacteriota bacterium
CCCCCGTAAACCCAACACCGTACCCACCCTTGCCCCCTCCCCAGGAGACCCCTTTGACGTCTGCACCCCTAGGTTATCAACTGCGCACAGCGGCCAAGGCTGGCCAGTTTCTAGTCACAGCGGAAGTGATGCCGCCCAAGGGGGGCGACCCACAGCACATGCTGGCCATGGGGCAGATGCTGAAGGGTCGAGTCCATGCCGTAAATGTGACCGACGGCAGCCGAGCGGTCATGCGAATGTCGTCTTGGGCGGCGGCGGTGCTGCTGCAACAACAGGGGGTAGAGGCGGTGTGTCAGGTGGCCTGCCGCGATCGCAACCGCATTGCCCTCCAGGCTGATTTGATCGGGGTCCACGCCCTGGGGCTGCGCAATATCTTGGCCCTGACCGGCGATCCGGTGAAGGCGGGCGACCACCCCGAGGCCCGCGCGGTGTTCGATCTAGAATCGGTGCGGCTGCTAAGACTGCTGGGGCAGCTCAACGGCGGGGTAGACAGCCACAACCAACCCCTCACCGACGGGGGGCTAGATTTGTTCGCGGGGGCCGCCATTGACCCCCAATCGCCCAGTTGGTCGGGGCTCCAGCGGCGGTTTGAGGCCAAGGTCAACGCCGGAGCGCAGTTCTTTCAAAGCCAGTTGATTACCGACTTCGATCGCCTAGCCAAATTTATGGATCAGGTCGCCTCGCGCACCCACCATCCGGTACTGGCCGGGATTTTTTTGCTCAAGTCGGCCAAAAACGCTAAATTCATTAACCGCCATGTGCCCGGTGCCCAGATTCCCCAGGCCATTATCGATCGCCTGGGAGCCGCCCCAGACCCCCTGCAAGAGGGGGTACAGATCGCCGCCGAGCAGGTCCAGGCCGCCCGGCAGCTTTGCCAGGGGGTACACCTGATGGCAGTGCGCCGTGAAGATCTGATTCCCCAGATTCTAGACCAGGGGGGCATTGCCCCAGTAGATCACCCAGTAGATCACAATGTGGATCGCGAGGGCGAAGCGAGACAATAGCGGTTGCGCCCCTCGCCCTTGGCCTGGTACAGCGCCTTGTCCGCACTGGTAATGAGGGTCGCGATCGCAATGTCGACCTGGGGCATGAGACAGGCGACGCCCAGGCTAACGGTAATGCGATCGCTAATCGGAGATTGGGCATGGGGTATGTTCAACCGGGCAATGGCCTCTAAAATGCTCTGGGCCAGACGGGTGGCTCCCTTCAGGGTGGTGTAGGGCAGCAGCACCACAAACTCTTCTCCCCCATAGCGGGCAATTAAATCCGTCGGTCGTTTAATGGTGTCTTCGATGCAGCGGGCAATGCGTTTCAAACAGTCATCCCCGACCTGGTGCCCGTAGCAGTCGTTGTACTGCTTGAAATAATCCACATCCAAAAGAATTAACGAGAGGGGTTGTTGCTGCTTACTCAGGAGCGGCCACTGCTGCTGACAATACTCATCAAAGCGATGGCGATTGGCCACCAGGGTGAGTCCATCTAGGGTAGCTAGGCGATGCAGTTTTTGGTTCGCGGCGGATAGGGCGGCGGTGCGCTCGGCCACCATCACCTCAAGGCGATACATATGCTGTTGAAGAGCCTGTTGGGCCTGTTGCAGTTGCTCTAATGTGTCCTTCAGCTCCACCCGCTGCTGTTCGATGGTCATGATGTCGCGGTAGGCCCGGAGGGCCGCGATCGCCGTCGTCAAGAGCTTCTGCCGGGTCAACTCGACCTTGAGCTTATAGTCGTTGATATCGTAGTCTAAAATCACCGACTCTTCCGGAGCTTCCCCAGGATGTCCGGTGCGTAAAATGATCCGGATGTTTGGATTCTTTAGCTCATTACGAATGTAGTGAACCATTTTCAATCCAGCATCGTGGGTTTCCATCACCACATCCAGCAAAATCAACGCCGTATCGGGATGGATGGAGGTAATTAACTGTTTGCCTTCTTCCCCAGAGTAGGCAGATAAAAAGAGCAGCGGTTTTCCCTCAAATTGAAAGTTTTTTAGGGCCAGTTGAGTGGCCCGGTGAACATCGGGCTCATCGTCGATAATGGCAATTTTCCAGCTATCGCTACTGGGCTCAGGCGAGCCTAGGGCGAGGTGAGACCGATCGGGGCGATCGCGGAAATCCTCCTCCTCAAACTCGATAAAATCATCCTTAGTCAATGGGCTTTCCATATTAAGGCTATCTAGCAGGGTCAATTTTCAGGATCAGAGTTAGTGGGTGATCTCGTCAGAGATTATACTCCCCAACCCGACCACTTCTGGGGGCATCTAGACTAAACGAGGGCTAAGGATCGACAGAACAAGGAATAACCAGGGTAAATTGAGTACCCTGACCAACTTCGCTACGCACATCAATCTGACCCTGCAATTTTTGAGTCACCAGATTGTAGGCAATATGGAGCCCTAGGCCGCTGCCACCCTGGTCACGGGCAGTGGTGAAAAAAGGATCAAAAATCTTGTCCAAAATTGACTCTGGCATGCCACAACCATCGTCCCAGTATTGCACCACAACCTGACCAGGACGTTGACTAACATCAAATTGTAGATGCCCACCCGTCTGAGTTGGATAGGCGTGGGTGAGGGAATTGGTCACGAGATTAGTCGCCACCTGGGCCAGGGCACCGGGATAATTGTCTAAACTAGCGCTGTCGTCGCCAGTAATTGTCAGGGTATGGGCCGCATGTTTGAGATGGGGAGACAGGCTAATGGCAATTTCTTCTAAATAGGACTTAACGGCAAACCGACGTTTTTCTGAGATGGTTTGATCGACCGCCACCTGCTTAAAACTTTGCACCAGCTCCCCCGCCCGATTGAGATTGCTTAAAATTAAGCGGCTGCTCTCCTCGGCAATCTGTAAATAATGCTCGAGGAGCGATCGCCTCAAGGGCCCCGAGGCTAAAGCGCTCAGCAATCGTTGGGTTTCATCCATCAGGGTCGAGGCCAGAGTGATGCTGACCCCGACGGGAGTATTGATCTCATGGGCTACACCCGCTACAAGTCCGCCCAGGGCCGCCATCTTCTCGGCTTTTACCAACTCAGTTTGCATGGTGGTCAGGTTCATGACCGCCTGCTCTAAATCGGCGCTTTTAGTTTCTAAAATGCCCTGGGACTCCTGCAATTCAAAGATCACCCGTTTCAGCAACGATTCTTTGGTGCGGTTAGTCGCCTCCAGCCTAATGCGGTCTTTTTCAGATCGATCCAGTTTCTTGGTCAAAACCCGAATCTCCTTGGCCAGCTGCTTCAACTCACGCTCATAGTCGTCGGGAGGGCAACTCATGACCGACTCCCCATCAGCAGCGTCACAAACGTGGTGTTGTGAAAGAAGGTTTTGCCCTGATGGCGAAGGGGCGCAATTTCACCGTAGGTGTAGAAGCCACAGCTCAGCAGGGCCTGGGGCAGCGATTGATCGATGGCTTGGTATTCCTCGTGGGCCCGCGTTCCCAAAATGTGCCGCCGCCAGGCGCAAGAAAAAAAGAGGGCCGCCTCAGGCTGGCCCCCAGGGTAGTGGGTTAAGGCCTCAGCAAAGGCCGTCTGCGATGCGGCCACCACGTCATCTGGGGAGGCGTCGGTAATTTGTACGATCGAATCGGCGGGCACATCTCCGGATACGGTGATGCTACCTGAGACGGCATCATAGCCCGCCGGCCCGCGCAAAAAATACCGCGTTTCCCCAGGGGGAAAGACCGCTAGGGGATAGATTGCATCGGGCTCAGCGTCATCCAAATAATAGTGATAGAACTCAATGGCGGGGCGGTGGTCGATTTCGTAAATGATATTTTGCTCGACCTTGGTCACCTGGCTAGGCTTGCCGATGGGGTGCCACCCCCCCGCTATGCCATGGGAAAACACCAGATTGCCGCCAAACAGGAGAAAGGGAACCGCATCGCCCAGGACCTCAGTCTTGTAAAACTGATAGGTTCGCTGATTGGGATCCTGATATTTCCACTGGCCAGCGGCCGCGCCCCCAAAGATCGGTGCGTCCCCCAGGGCCGACTCCAGCCCCTGCAAAATGGCCACGGCACTGGTGGTCAGGCTTTCGGGAATGGCAATGCACAGCTGAACAGGGTGGGTGAGCAGGTGCTGGGCCTCAGTTACGGCCTGGTGGGCGATCGCCACCGGATCACGGGAAATCTGCCGTCCTACCCCGGCCCGAATCTCAATGTCATCGGAGCTGAATAGCATCAGGGTGAGGGAATCCTGCTGAAATTCGAGTACCGACGAGAGTTCACCATCGGTCGTGCCCCCGATCAGCTCTAGACCTGGAAACCGCTGATCAATCTGCTCCAGGAGCAACCCATGGTCAAAATCAAAGGCGGCAAACAGCAAGCCAGCCTTTGGCCTGTGCTCCCCCAGATCAGCACAGCATTGATCTAACACCTCAGTGATAGCTTCTAGGGAATCAGGATCATTGCTATGCCCCACAGCAATCTTTAACATAGACAACCCCCCAGTATAAAATTGACTCAAATGAATGAGCCTAGTGTACCCAACGACACAATCTGCTTAACCTAGGGACATTTCTAGGCTCCCTACTCCTAGGGTTCACCCTGAACAATGGGCAACGTAAACAAAAACGTAGTCCCGACATGGAGCTTTGAAGTAGCCCAAATTTGCCCCCCGTGGCTCTCAACAATTTTCTTACAGATGGCCAGACCAAGCCCAGTACCAGGAATATCACCGTCCCCGTCCACCCGCTGAAAAAGCTCAAAAATTCGGCCTAGATTTTCAGATGAAATACCCATTCCGTTGTCGTGAACTCCAAACAGCCAATACTCCTGATTGTATTGAGAAACACTAATTTCAATTTTAAGTGGCACATTAGAGCGAGAAAATTTAGTAGCATTGCCAACTATATTTTGAAATAGCTGAATCAGCTGGGTCTCATGGCCAAACAGGGTCGGCAGGGTCGGATAAATCAGCTCTGCATGGCTGGCCTGCAAAAGAAAGTCAATATTATTCAAAGCCTGCTTCAAGGCGATATTGCCATCTATCTTACTAAACTCAATACCTCCCTTTTCAATCAGGGCATAGCTCAATAAATCTCTAATCAAAAACTGCATTCGACCTCCGGCATCTGAAATCTTGGTCAGATAATTTTTCATCGAAATGTCGAGAATTTCAGAATACTTCAGGTCGATTATTTTGGCGTAGCCGATGATACTTTGTAGGGGCTGTTGCAGGTCATGGGCAACAACGTAGGCAAATTGCTCTAGAGCCTGATTAGACTTTTCCAGGGCTTCATTTTGGGTTTTCAACTTCCCCTGTAACTCCACAATTTTGAGCTGGTTTTCAATACGAGCTAGCACCTCGGCCTCCTGAAATGGCTTGGTGATGTAGTCTGCTCCCCCCACCGAAAACGCTCTTACCTTATCTAGGGCATCGTCTAGGGCACTAATGAAGATTACTGGAATATCTTGAGTAATGGGATTCTGTTTGAGGGCGGTGCAAACGTCAAAACCATTCATGCCAGGCATTTTGATGTCTAATAAAATCAGGTCAGGGGCTTCAGCCTGAACAGAGGCTATGGCCTGGGAACTGTTTAATGCTTTTCTGATCTCGTAGTTATGTTGCGTCAGAATTGCAGATAGCAGCCGTAGATTGTCAGGGGTATCATCAATGACTAAGATTTCTTTCTGGGATTGATTACTAGGATAGAGATTCATGACGAGCTTCTTCAGTGAGCTTAATGATAGTATCGAATTGGAAGTTCAAGGTGGCGTCTTTTAGGTATTCCGAGAGGCGGGCATGCTCATCAGAAAGCTGATTGAGCAATGTTTCTAGGCTTGAGTCGGCCCCCCTCAGAGCCGCATGCTCCAGTTGATTCACCCAAGCCATGGGCAATTGGGCCAGATCCCTAGCTAAATCAGACGATGCAGCCTGTGGATAGGTCCCATCGTAGGAAGATGAGGGTAGGTAGAAATCTCCAGTATGATCAGTCTGGGTGGGGCTAAGGGCGAGGATGACGGGAACCCTAAGGCAGAAATGGGAGCCTCGATCGGGGCGGCTGCTGTGGGTTAATTCACCCCCCATCAATCGCACGTATTCATGGCTAATGTGTAGCCCTAACCCGCTACCCTGTTGTTCTTGATGGCTGAAATCGGCTTGCAAAAAAGGATCTTCGTTCCAGTTTAACCAGTCTAGTGAAATGCCAGGGCCAGAATCTTCTAGGTCGAACTGAAGCATCCATTGATGGGCCGCGATCGCATCCTCTGTCTCCGGTGGGGTAGCGCTGACTCGCAGCGTCACCTGACCGACCTCTGTATATTTAATCGCATTGTCCAGGAGGTTAGTCAAAACCTGGCGCAGCCTCGTCTCATCGGCATAGATATAGTGGGGCAAGTCGGCAACTGTCGTGACCTTAAACAGAAGATTTTTGTCGGCCGCCTGGGGTTGGAAGGTGGTCGTCAAATCCTGGACTAGAACCCAGAGATTAAAGCAGACATTGTAGAGGTTCACATTCCGGGTCTCTAGCTTCGTCACCAGCAAAATATTGTTGATCAGCGATAGCAGGTAGTCGCCACTGCGGTGAATGCGCCCTAGCGTCTCTTGTTGATCGGCGGCCAAGCGTGGATCGTGCTCTAACACCTGCACAAACCCCAGAATTATGTTCAGGGGGGTGCGGAGTTCGTGGCTCATGGTAGCTAAAAACCGGGTCTTGGCTTGGTTGGCGGCCTCAGCCTGGGTTTTGGCCTCGGCCAGCTCAGCGGTGCGCTCGGCCACATGGTTTTCCAGGTCAGAAAACGATGATTTCAACCGTAGCGCCATAGTGTTAAAGGAGGCGGCCACGGTCTCGAATTCTTGAATGGCGTGCACATCGATGGTGTGGTCTAGATCACCCTCGGTAATGGCCTGGCTGGCTTCCACTAAGCGGCGAATGGGTTGGTTAATCAAGCGCGACAGCACCAGTCCAAGTAAAGTGGCGATCGCCGCCGCCAGCAAACACATCAGCACGGTAATGCGAGTGTTCCGATTAATCTGCTCCATGAAGGCGGTTTCGGGCACCACCACCACAATCACCCAGTCCAAACCCAACTTATCTTGGCGGGTTATCACACTCACGTACTGCCGTACACCGTCCACCGAAAGTGTCAGGGCTGTACTCTGGGGCAGCGTTGTCCCGGTTGGAAATTTCTCCTGTAGATGTTTAGCCGTCGCCTGGATCAGAGCATCTTGGCTTTGGCTCGCTAGCAGCCGGGTAGCCCCGATCTCCGTTAGCTGAGACGATGGCGCCGAGCTAGAGCTGGCCACCAGCAGCCCATTGGGCTCCATGATAAAAATGACGCCCTCCTGCTCTTCACTGAGGGTGCTCAAAAAGTCGCTGATTTGAGACACCATCAGGTCAACGCCAATCACCCCCAGCAGTTGTTGATTGGCGTCATAGATCGGGTAGCTCGACGAAATAGACAGCACCTCGGGCTGGTCATGCCACTGGTAAATATCACTCCACACCGGTTGACCCGCCTGGGCCGCATCCGCATACCAACCCTCCTCGGTAATCGGGATGGGCGATCGCACAACTGTGGCGGTAGTGCGATTACCCTGATTGTCGGCCTCGTAGATGGTCATGGTGTCGAGGCTAGGGGCAAGGGTCTCGTTGATCACAACATGATTGGGATCAACCCGCTCTGTGCCAATAAACTCGCCCTGGGGGTTAGCAAAGTTGATGTAACCCACCGGATAAATCTGCATCTGATGCCAAAATAACTGGCCCATGGTTTCCAGATCGCCCAGCGACAGCAGTCCGATCTCAACCGCCGCCATATTCATTTGATTAATGTCTTCAGCCATGTGTAGCTGATCGTCAATGTGGTGGCACACATGGGCCGCGATTTCCTGACGAAGCTCCAGGGCCAGTTGATGGACGGCCACCTGCCCATTGCGCAGCGAAAACCAGCCGGTTAGGCCCACCGCAGCTACCACTTGTAGGGTATAGGGAACCTTGAGGATCACCGACAGCGGTATCCGACTGAGAGAGTGGGGCTGGGGAATAGTCCAGGGAAAAAACTTCACAACCATTCGGTTAAACGTTTAAAACTGTGGCTGCAAGGGGGCAGCCAAAAATCTGGTGGATTTCCTAGTAGGAGACTCCCCTGGGCGGAGGATGGGCCAAGGGTCTTGCCCGCGTCCATCGCTAAGCACCATCGCTAGTTTTGATGGGCGCCCAAGCTTACCCATCCGACAGGGGCATTTTGGCTCCCAGAAATCACCTTACTCCTGTTCCAGCCTTGGTAGGTAAGCCATGATCTGATCAAACTTAAATTGTTCGGCCAGCTCAGTCAGCACCTGCACTAGGGGAGCCTGGGTCGGGGGCAGCTGATTCAGCAATTGCAAAATTTTGTGGTCTGATCCGAGCCGGGCCGCGTGGTAGAGCTGTTGGCACCACTGCAACGGTAAGGCCGCCAACCCTGACTGAATCAGCCGGGGGAGAGCGTCGGAGTAGGTCGAGGGAATCGTCATGGAAAAAGAACCTGGGGTAGTCTGAAGCCCCATCGGAGAGTCGGCTTGGGATGGGGCGGTAGTTAATTGTGCCCTAATCGTGAACCTGAATACGCTGCCACGGTCAACGGTACTGGTAACCCAAATGTCGCCACCCAGCAGATGGACAAATTTGCGCGTCAGCGTCAGGCCCAGGCCCGTACCCTGGTTGGCCTCACGCCCGGCGTTGGTTTGGGTAAAGGCGGCAAAGAGATGGCTAAACTCATCACCGGCAATGCCCTGGCCGGTGTCTTCTACCTCAAACCAGAGGGTTGTCCCAGGGTTAGTCGCGACACTAGTTGAGGACTCTCGCTGGGGCTCCTGCTCCCCCGCCCGCAGCGTAATGGTGCCGGTCTGAGTAAATTTGATGGCATTGCTGAGCAAATTGAGCAAGATCTGTCGCAGTTTGCCCTTGTCGGTGGTGATGTACTGGGGCAGCTGCGGGGCCAGTTCGTAGGCCAGCGTTAATCCCTTTTGGGCGGCTTCGAGGGCAATGAGCGGCCTCAAATCGGCCAGTATTTGATGGAGATCAAGGTCGGTGAGCAAGACCGGAACCTGGCCCGCTTCTAGCCTCGACAGTTCTAGGACTTCATTGATCAGGTCTAAGAGGTGGTGGCCGTTGTGGTTGATGATGTTGAGGTAGGTGTTGGGGTTTGAGGGAAGAGTAGCCGTTCCCGCCGGTAACGGGAGGTGTTCCTGGGTAGCTAGCAACTCGCTAAACCCTAGGATGGCATTGAGGGGCGTTCGCAACTCGTGGCTGACGTTGGCCAAAAACTCGCTTTTGGCTTGATTCGCCGCTTCCGCAAGATCCCTCGCCTCAGCCAGGGCTAGGGCCTGTTGGCGAGTCTGCTCCAGCAGATCGACATGGTGCAATGCCACCCCCAGTTGATTGGCGATGTGTAACACCAGAGCAATATCGGCCTCGGCCCACGATCGCGGCTCGCGGTTTTGATAGTTGGCCAGTAACCCCCATAGCTGAGGGCCAAGAAAAATAGGAACAGTCAGATAGGCCTTGGCCTGAAACGTTTCCAGCAGCTCAAGATAGCAGGGGTCAAACCCAGCCTGATAAATATCGGCAACACAGCTGTACCGTTTATCCGTGAGGTAGTCGATTCCGCTGGTGGCCTGGAGATAGGTGTCTGGTTCTAGGGGCACCCTCTGGTTCCAAGTTTGAATCGTGCAGGTTCTGCTGCCTGTCATGGTGTCATGGTGCCGGTGGGCGGGGCTGTCGTTGAGGGCTAGTACGGGCTCCCAGCCCGCCGCCACCGATTCGGCCACAAAGCCCCCGCTCCAGTCGGGGTTAAAGCGGTAAATGACGGTGCGATCGCAGCCCAGCAACCCCCGCAGTTCCGCCGTCGTGATCTCAAAAATTTGGTCTATCTCCAGGGTTTGCCGCATGCGTTCCACCAGGCGCTGGGTGAGGCGCTCCCGCTGCCAGTTTTGGTGGAGCCCCAGCTCAGCCTGGTAGTTTTCGAGATGCAGCGCAAAGGCCGTCGCTGCGGCCTCCAGGAGTTTGACCTCAGCGGCTTCCCAGGGATACGCCTGCCTACAGTTATCAAAGCCAATAAAGCCCCAAAACGTACCCTTCACCATCAGGGGCAAAACCAGAATGGCTAGGATCCCCTGGGGCTCCAAAATAGCGCGCTCCCCCGCTGGCAACTCCCGCACTAAACCGTTAATGGCATGGCCCTGGGCTAAAACCTCCAACCAACGGGGAGAAAACTCATCGTAGGACAGGTTTTGCAGCGCCGGGTTATCCAGCTCTGGCGGAATACCCTCGGCGCACCACTCCACCCGTTGGCTCATCAAGCGATCGCCATGGTTTTCAAACAGGTACGCCCTAGAGGCCCCAGCGGTTTCTCCCAGCTGCTTCAGAATATCGTGGTAAATCGCTCGGGCCGGTAGCCGCTCAGGCCCCCAAAGCGTTTTCTCTAGGGATTGTTTGATATCGCCTAGGGATGAATCGGCATCCTGGGTCTTTGATTTAAAGGTATGGTCAGCGGCCAGCAGCTGCTGTTGAATGGCCACCACCACGGCCAAATAACGATCTCGCCGCACCAGCAGCGCTTCCATTTGCTTGTAATAGGTAATCTCGCGCTGAATACCAAAATGACCCAAAATTTGTCCTTGGGCATCCCGCAGGCAGACGTAGTGTCCCTCGATCCAGATCGGCGTACCGTCGTCGAGGCGGCGCTCCTCGGTAGTTTCAGTAAGCACCCCCAGATCAAAAAAGCGCCGCCAAACTGCCCGACCGTGATCCAGGTTGTGGGCAAAAAAATCGTTTGGGGTGAGGCCTAAAAATTCCCCTTCACTAGCTCCATACTGTAGCAGCATGGCCCCATTGACTTTGGTAATGCGCTGGTGGGCAAAGGCATAATCCAGAGCCGCCTCTTTATCCACAGAGCTATGCCAAACAATCGGCTGCTCCAGCATCATAAAAAAGAAACCGTAGGGGCCCCGATCAAAAAACTGTTCCAGCAGATGAGGAGTGGCCTGCTGGCAATAGCCCTTCAGGATCTCTAGCTGGCTAATCGCCCCCACCAGTCGGTTGTGCTGATCGGCGACCGGTAGAAAATCAACCTGAAACCGTTCAAAGTGCAGCAGCAGTTGATCAAGGGACAGCGACTGGTGCGGCTGGATCAACGGCAGCCCCTGCACCATGACCTGCTCGATGGTCGCACCAGCCAGATCTGACTCCGTTGCCATGGCGTCTAGAAGCTGAGCCGGGAAAACGGCTCCCACCAACTCTAAGTCTCCGGTAGGGGTAATTTCTGTCACCCAAAGGCAGGTAAAGTTGGCCTGCTTCATCGCCCCTAGGGCAACCAGGAAAGAGGTCTGTCGCCCCACCTGAACGGGACGGTGGTCAATGGCTTGAGACAGAATACTAGCCAGCATGGAAGACAATGCCTAGAACAGGGGAAACCGCAGAATAACGTGCTCCTAAGGTCGTGACCCATCTTGTAAAAGTTCCAATTGTAAAACTTCCAAAATAGGGTCAAATTGAAAGGCTTGGGCC
>JAIXUR010000440.1 GCA_027483425.1 Cyanobacteriota bacterium
CACGGAGCCGGTGATTCGGGTGATGGTCGAGGCCATTGATGGGGGCCTGGTGGATCGCTGGACCCAGCACATTGTGCAGGCTGTGACCCAACACCTGGCGGTGTAGCCCCAGCGAGAACAGCTAAAAAATCGGCCTAGCGGTATCGCTAGGTCAGACTACAACGGCCACCATAGGGGCAGCCAAGGACTTTACAGGGTTCTGGCTGCCCCTTAGCTTTGGAGTCTGAAATGGTAGCGAGCTATCTGAGTTTGGGTTTGGTGCTGGTACTGGTGGTGATTTTGGGCCTGGCCCAGTGGTGGCAGATTCCCATTGGCACCTTTACCGATTGGGCTATAGGGCTGGCCAGCTTTGGCTGGCTGCTAACGCTCACCACTGTGCCCTGGAACATCTACTTTGAGGCCAAGGGGGCGATCAACGAAGCGGCCCTCTCAGCAGAAAACGGTATTGCGGTGGACGATCGCCAGATTGACTACGTGCGATCGCTCGCCCGCTGGTCGCTGCGACTGGTGCTGGGCCTGCACCTGGCCACCGCCCTGGGTCTGTATTGGCTCGCCAGCACCGGCATTAGCCAGCTGGGCTACTGGGGGTCCGCCGCCGCCCTGCTGCTCAGCGGCCTGCGGCCCGCCATTCGCGCCTATCAATATTTCGCCACCCGGATCGCTACAATTCAGCAGCAGTTTAAGTACCCCCGCGAAGATGTGAACTGGCTGCGCGATCGCCTCTCTGTGGCCGAAACCCAGCTCCAGCAGCTCACCGCCCAGCTCGCCACCGACGACCCCGCCTCCTGGGCCGCCACCGAACAGCGCCAGCGCCAGGCCCTACGGCAAGACCTCACAACCCTGTCCACGGAGGTCAGCACCCTGACCGCCATCAACCAAGCCGAGCATCAGCGGCTGGCATTGGAAGGACGGCAGGCGATCGCCCAACTCAGCGCCGATGGCCAGTTCTTGGAGCACGTCCGCGAAATCATCCGCTTCTTCAAAGCCGCCTAGGGGAAAGCCGCAACGCCCATTCTGCTGGCTCAGGCGCTGGAAACCCACAGCCCCTACTCGTCTGGATCGGCGATCGCATCGACTACCGCACCACCCACCCAGTCCTCTTCTGTAATCGGCTTCGCCACCTGAGCCATTTTGAACCTTGAACTTTGAATTTTGCACTCTGCCCCTTGAATACCCGCCCAACCAACCACCCCTAACATTCGCTATATTGAGTTGCCAGTAAGCCACTACAACGCCCCATGCTAGACACCACCGACCTCAAGCGCGAGCTTGACGACCTCACCAATCGCCTGGGTAAAACCCAGGAGTATCTTTGACATCCCTGCCCTCGAAGCGCGGATTCAAGATTTAGAGCAGGTTGCGGCCCAGCCTGACTTTTGGGATGACCAGAGCAAGGCCCAAGATACCCTGCAAGAGCTGAGCGACTACAAGGCCAGCCTGGGCCAACTCACCGGCTGGCAGACCCACCTAGACGACACCGTTGCCATTCTGGAGCTCTTGCAGGAGGACCAGGACGAGGCCCTGTTTCAGGAGGCCCACGACACGGCTACTCGCCTCCGCCAGGAGCTGGATCAGTGGGAACTACAGCAGCTGCTCTCTGGCCCCTACGACAAGCGGGGGGCCGTGCTCACCATCAACGCTGGGGCGGGCGGTACCGATGCCCAGGACTGGGCCGAGATGCTGCTGCGCATGTACACCCGCTGGGCCGAGCGCCAGGGCTACCAGGTACACCTGGTGGAAATCTCCGAGGGAGAAGAGGCGGGGCTCAAGTCGGCCATGCTGGAAATCTCGGGCCGCTATGCCTACGGCTACCTGAAGTCGGAGAAGGGCACCCACCGGCTGGTGCGGATTTCGCCCTTTAACGCCAACGGCAAGCGCCAGACCAGCTTTGCCGGGGTCGAGATCATGCCGATTTTGGATCACAATATCGAGCTGGATATCCCAGAAAAAGATCTGGAGATCAAAACCTCCCGCTCCGGTGGGGCCGGTGGCCAGAACGTCAACAAGGTGGAGACAGCGGTGCGCATTACCCACCTGCCGACCGGGATCTCGGTGCGCTGTACCCAGGAGCGATCGCAGCTGCAAAACCGCGAAAAGGCCATGATTATTCTCAAGGCCAAGCTGCTGATTATTGCCCAAGAACAGCAGGCCAAGGCGATCGCCGAAATTCGCGGCGACATGGTGGAAGCCAGCTGGGGTGCTCAAATTCGCAACTATGTGTTTCACCCCTACCAACTGGTGAAGGATTTGCGCACCGGGGTTGAGACCACCGCGATCGACGATGTCATGGCCGGGGATCTGGAAGCCTTCATCCAGGCCTACCTGCGCCAGGAAAATCAGGTGCTCCAAGATCAGACCGTCTAAACGGTCCTAGGGCAGCCTGGCGTTACTGGCTGATCACTCCCGACACCCACCACCGAACCCCCGCCGCCGCGTACAGGGTATCCCTGATCCCCAACATCTCCCCATGCCCCTCGCCACCCAACCCCCCATACCCCTGATCGACTTCGCTCCCTTCTTGACCGACGACCCGGTGGGCCAGGTGAAGGTGGCCGAAGACATCTATCGCGCCTGCCACGAGGTGGGGTTTTTCTACCTGATGCACCACGGCATTGCCCAGGGGGCGATCGCAGCGGTCTTTGAGCAGTCCCACCAGTTCTTCGCCCTGCCCCTGGCCGATAAGCAGGCGATCGCCTGGTCGAGTGAAGTTAGCAACCGGGGCTACATTGGCCTAGAACGCGAGCGCCTAGACGAAACCCAGCCGGGCGATCTCAAAGAAGCCTTCAACCTGGGACGAGAGATCAGTCCCGAACAGGCTGCGGCCTTGGGACTTCCCCTGGTGCAGAACCGCTGGCCTACCGCACCCACCGACTTTCGCGCCACGCTGACCGATTTTTTTGATACCTGTGCCACGACGGCGGCCAACCTGTTTCGCGCCTTTGCCCTGGCGCTGGCCATGCCAGAAGCGTTTATGCTCGCCCGTCACGCGACCTACAACTACACCCTGCGACTGCTCCACTATCCGCCCCTAACCGGTGCTCCCCAGTCAGGGCAACTGCGCGCCGGGGCCCACTCCGACTACGGCACCCTCACCCTGCTGTTTCAGGATGACGTGGGTGGTCTGGAGGTACTCAGCGCCCAGGGCGACTGGATGTCGGCCCCGGTCATCCCGGGGGCGGTGCTGGTTAACACTGGGGATTTGACTGAGCGGTGGAGTAACGGCGTGTTTCGCTCCACCAAGCACCGGGTGGGGTTGCCCCCGGGGCCGGTTTTCAACCATCGCTACTCCATCGCCTTTTTCTGCGAGCCCGATGCCGAGGTCATGATTGACTGCCTGCCCACCTGCCAGGGGCCAGATAACCCGCCCCAGTACCCACCGATTACCGCTGGAGCCTACCTGCTGAGTCGGTTGCAGGCCACCTATTGAGGCCCTGAATGATGCCGTGCTTGTATGGATAGGGCAACGGCAGGACAACCGCCCTAGGCCCTAGAGCACCGGTACAGTATGGTCAAAAACCCGGTTTCTTCGTCCCTACACTAACGGTACGACTGGCCTTCTGGCCGATAAACCGGGTTTCTTTACCGACGTTCTAGGGAAGGGTTGGCGCTATACCGACGTTGGGGTTTGGGTAGGGTGATTGTGCCTGGGCAATACCATACCCACCGATAAAACCCGCTACATTGAATTGACTAGCCTATCGATCGTTCCCCATGAGCAAAGACCCACCGTCCCTAGACGCTACCGCCACCGAGTCACCGGCTTCCCCAGCCGCGCCGTCCGAAGCCCCCCCCAGCTTTGTCAAACTGGCCATGCGCA
>JAIXUR010000593.1 GCA_027483425.1 Cyanobacteriota bacterium
AACAAAATTTGAATCTCTAGATACTGTTTCTTGCTCTGACAAAGTAAGCTATTTGACCGTCTAGCTTCTCCTGAATCCGAGGCATTTACGTATCACTATGATGCTCTAATCATGAGCCAAGGAAAAATCTCTCAGATACATCTTTCTGGTGTGGAATTCTCCACCTCTGTCAGTATCGCAGCTAACAGTATCCAGAGCCTGAGCCTATTTTGTCAGAGGGAAAAAGACAGGACTGCCATCTCTCCAAGGGCTGAATTAATGAGTATTGATCTGCGGAAAGATGGGGCATAGCGATCGCCAAAACCGCCTAAAGGCAACAGCAGAAGCAGGACTTCGCCCCCTGCTCAACCATAACCGGAGCTTAATTTTACCGAGGTATCGTCCAGGCAGTGTCCATAGAATATGGAAGACAGCCTTAAGCACTGGATGCTTTTCTATTCGACCCCTGATAATAAGTCATTCTTGCTGGATATAGCGCCATGGTAGTAGCCTCTCCTCTCCAGACCAAACCTCTTACCGACGAAGAGCTGCGTAAAATGCATGCCTACTGGCGGGCCTGTAATTACCTTGCCGTGGGCATGATTTATCTGCTCAAAAATCCCCTCCTCAAGGAAACCCTGCAGGCAGAGCACATTAAGCATCGCCTGCTGGGCCACTGGGGGGCGTCCCCAGCCTTGAGCTTTACCTACATCCACTGCAACCGGCTGATCAAAAAATACGACCTGGATATGATCTTTGTGGCTGGCCCTGGCCACGGCGCGCCAGGTGTCCTGGGGCCGGTGTATCTAGAGGGTACCTACTCCGAGATCTACCCCGATAAGAGCATGGACGAAGACGGCCTGCGCCGCTTCTTCAAGCAGTTTTCCTTTCCGGGCCATATCGGTAGCCACGTTACCCCCGAAACTCCAGGCTCCATTCACGAGGGCGGGGAGTTGGGCTATAGCATCTCCCACGCCTACGGCGCAGTGCTCGACAACCCCGATCTGATCGTCACCTGCGTAGCGGGCGACGGCGAGGCCGAAACCGGTCCCCTGGCCACCTCCTGGCACTCGAACAAGTTCATCAATCCGGCCCGCGACGGCGCGGTACTGCCGATTCTCAACCTGAACGGCTACAAAATTGCCAACCCCACCATTCTCTCCCGCATTTCCCCCGAGGAGCTGGAATCATTGTTTGTGGGCTACGGCTACACCCCTTACTTTGTGGAGGGTGATGATCCCACCGAGATGCACCAGAAAATGGCGGCGGTCATGGAAGAGTGCGTGCTCAAAATCAAAGAAATTCAGCGGGACGCCCGCGTTAACGGCAACGTGTATCGCCCTCGCTGGCCCATGATTGTGCTGCGTACCCCCAAGGGCTGGACTGGGCCGAAGACAGTCGATGGCCACAAGGTAGAAGGATTCTGGCGATCGCACCAGGTGCCCATGGGCGGTATGCACAGCAACCCCGAGCATGTCCGCCTGCTGGAAGAGTGGATGCGCAGCTATGGCCCCGAGGAGCTGTTCGATGAAAACGGCACCCTGATTCCTGAGCTGAAGGAACTGGCTCCCGTCGGTAACCGCCGCATGAGCGCCAACCTGCACGCCAACGGCGGCATGCTGCGCAAGGCGCTGAAAATGCCTGAATTTCGCGAGTATGCGATTGACGTGCCCAAACCCGGCAGCGTGGAGTTTGAAAATACCAAAGCTCTGGGCATTTTCATGCGCGACATCATGCGCAACAACCCCACCAACTTCCGTCTGATGGGGCCGGATGAAACCGCCTCGAACCGCCTGCACCCGGTGTACGAAGTCACCAAAAAGGTCTGGATGGCCGACTTCTTGCCCGAAGACCTCGACGGCAGCGAGCTATCTCGCGATGGCCGCGTCATGGAAATGCTCAGTGAGCATACCCTCCAGGGCTGGCTCGAAGCCTACCTGCTCACCGGTCGCCATGGCTTCTTCCACACCTACGAAGCCTTTGCCCACGTGGTCAGCTCCATGTTTAACCAGCACGCCAAGTGGCTGGATATCTGCCGCAACCACGTGCCCTGGCGGCGATCGGTGTCGTCGCTAAACATCATGCTGTCCTCCCTGGTGTGGCGGCAGGATCACAACGGCTTTAGCCACCAGGATCCCGGCTATGTCGACATGGTGACCAACAAAAGCCCCGACGTGGTGCGAGTCTACTTTCCGCCCGATGCCAACTGTCTGCTATCGGTAGCCGACCACTGCTTCCGCAGCGTGGACTACATCAACGTGATTGTCTCTGACAAGCAAAACCACCTCCAGTACTTGAACATGGATGAGGCGGTGAAGCACTGCACCAAGGGCATCGGCATCTGGGACTGGGCCAGCAACGACGACGAGGGTACGGAGCCCGATATCCCCGATGTGATCATGGCCTGCTGTGGCGACATCCTCACCAAGGAGTCTCTGGCGGCCACGGCGATTCTGCGGGAAGAGTTTCCCTACCTTAAAGTGCGGTATATCAACGTGGTAGATCTGTTCACCCTGATTTCAGAAGGGGAGCACCCCCACGGGCTGAGCGATCGCGACTTTGATTCGCTGTTTACCCCAGACAAGCCAATCATCTTTAACTTCCACGGCTATCCCTGGCTGATTCACAAGCTGGTGTATCGTCGCTCTAACCAAGACCGCATTCACGTGCGGGGCTACAAAGAGCAGGGCAACATCAACACTCCGCTAGAGCTGGCCATCAACAACGAGGTCGACCGGTTTAGCTTAGTCATCGACGTGATCGACCGCGTGCCCAAGCTCGGCTCAGCGGCGGGCCATGTGAAGGAGAAGATGAAGAACAAGATCATCGAGTGTCTCAACTACGCTCACACCGAGGGCAAAGACCAAGACGAAATCGTCCACTGGCAGTGGCCGTATTAGGGTTTAGTGGTGCCCTGACGGTCAGGCACTGACCTGATCGAATCAACAAAAAACGGCCTGGTTAACCAGGCCGTTTTTTGGTTAAGCGGGTGGCTGCTCGTTTGCATAGGTCATGACATGATGCATTTCCTGCCAGAAACCTTCCAAACAAAAAAGTAATCCGTGTTACAGTTAAGGGATATCAGATGTTTGACTCAAAAGCTCAATTAAGGCTTGAGCTTTTCGCCGATTTTTTTTGGGCAGATAATTTAATCGCTTTAGAATTTACCAAATTCCACAATTCACGGGTGGCTTTTAGGCGAGTGAATAGAAACACTGAGAGTTCAAGCAAGACAAATCTTGTGCTTCTTTAATGTGCGGATAAAGCCTTGAATTTGAGAGAGAGCCTGGTGATTTAAGATGGCTTCTGGAGAATTTCAAGGATATTTAAAAATGAAATGACAATCAAAACAAAAACGGCTTTGGTTTACTGCGAAAACCAATTTGGCTTAGTAGACGGAAAAACCGCTGCGGCTTTAGTTCGACACTCTCAAATCTACACAATTGTTGGGGTGATTGATAGTTCCCTGGCGGGCAAAGATGCTGGGGAAGCATTAGGGGAGGGAAGGAGTGACATTCCCATATTTGTCGATCTGGCTGATGCGTTAGATCACCTCTCAGAAACGCCCAACTGTTACATCTACGGCAAAGCACCCCTGGATGCTTGCCTGGCCCGTGAAGAGAGGCAGCTAATTTTAGAGGCGATGAAAAATGGGATGGACATCATTAACGGTCTCCATCAGTTTTTTTCTGACGATCCAGAATTTGTCGATGCGGCTGCTCAAAACCATGTCCAAATCAAAGATATTAGAAAGCCGCCACAGCTAAAAGATCTGCATGTCTTTACAGGACAGATATCTGAAGTTACTGTTCCTGTGATTGCAATATTGGGGACTGACTGCGCCTGTGGGAAGATGACCACCGCCGTAGAGCTCAATCGGGCTCTAAATCATCTCGGCATCAAGTCAGTGTTGGTCGCAACAGGGCAAACGAGTTTGATGCAGGGGGCCCTGTATGGTGTATCAATCGATGCGCTGATTTCACAGTTTGTGATCGGCGAAATAGAGCACTCTGTGACTCAAGCGTTTGAGCATGAAAAGCCTGACATCATTTTGGTTGAGGGCCAAAGTGCCGTTAGCCATCCTGCGTTTATGAGCTCCCTTGGTATTTTAAAAGGCAGTATGCCCGATGGCATTATCCTTCAGCATCCGCCGGCTAGAAAATTCCGGTGTGATTTTCCTCGGTTAGCGATGCCAACCATTGAAAGCGAAATCAACCTGATCGAGGCCATTTCTCAAGCCAGGGTGATGGCGATCGCACTCAGCCATGAGGACTTGACCGATGAAGAAATTCTGGTTCTCATCGCTCTCTACGAGAACCAGCTTCAACTGCCGACAACAGATGTCTTAAGCCATGGTTGCCAAAAACTGATTCAGGCCCTGGGTCATCATTTTCCAAAATTAGATCAAAAAATCAAGCAGGCGAATTCAGAAAAAATTCCTGTCTTGGTCGCAAGGTAGACCTAGCGGTCTAGCTAGAATTAATGACATCGTTCATGCCTAGGATAGAAATTTCCCTATCAAAAATACGGGATAATGCCCGAATATTGTCCGCTCTCTATGGGCAAAGCGGTATTTCTGTCATGGGAGTTTCTAAGGCCGTACTGGGGGAGCCAGCGATTATCGAAGCCATGATTCAGGGCGGAGTTAAGTTTATTGCTGACTCTCGCCTTGAAAACATTAGCAGAATGAAGGCCGCTGGGCTCTCAGCTCGGTTTGTGCTGCTGCGCACTCCCCTCAGTCAAGCAGAGTCCATTGTTAAGGTTGTCGATATTAGCCTTAACTCTGAGATTGAGACGCTGAAGAAGCTTTCCTATTATGCAAAAATGCATAACAAAATTCATTGTGTCATTCTCATGGTGGAGTTAGGCGATCTGCGCGAGGGCATACTTCCTTGCGATCTGTCTCAATTCGTCAGGGCCGTTCTCGCCTTGACCCATGTGAGCATTGTTGGGATTGGCTGCAACCTGGCCTGCTATGGCGGAGTCAAGCCAGATGATAGAAATATGCAGGGTCTATCTGAACAGGTTGATAGCCTCGAGAAAGAATTTCAGATTCATCTAGATATTATTTCGGGTGGAAATTCAGCCAATTATGAGTGGTATAAGTCCAGTCACGATGTCGGCAGAATCAACAATATTCGTCTGGGTGAATCGATTCTTTTAGGTCGCGAAACCGTAAATCGCAAGGCAATTCCGGGCTTGCATACCCAGGCATTTAAGCTTTTTGCCGAAGTGATTGAGTCTAAGCAGAAGCCATCGCTGCCCATTGGCGAGATTTGCCAAGATGCTTTCGGCCATGTTCCTCATTTTCAAGATCGGGGCATGCACCAGAGAGCTATTCTTGCCCTAGGACGCCAGGACGTTTTGGTGTCCGGATTGACATCGATTAGCGGGTTAGAAATATTAGGATCTAGCAGTGATCACACGATTATCGATGACAAGAACCACGATTTACAGGTCGGCGATGCCGTGGGATTTGACCTGGATTATGGTAGCCTACTGGCGGCGATGACCTCTCCTTTTATTAAAAAAGAGCTGATGGATTGCGATCGCAACGCCATGGCAGCCCATGAAAGAGTCTTCTCTGGTAGCCCCTGATGCAAACCCCACCGACGACCCGCTGGCACTATCCAGAGTCGGAAATTTCTATCCCTCGAGATCAGCACTATGCTCTCGATTGTGTCAGTTAATGCTGCTAGAACCCTGGAACTTAGAGAGATCCATAGGATGCGCTGATTGTTGATTAAGGGCAGATGTGCTAAATTCTCACTTAACTCAATAGCTACGCTGCCTAATTCAGCACCTGCTGAAGCGGAGGAACCACCCTTTGGGGCTGATCTCAGGGCGAATCGCATCGCCAGAGAAGGGGATCTCTCACCCCTCGCCCGTCAGCTAACTCCGTCGACCTTGGGAGTGAACGTGCTGGAAGGCTTTTTCTAGCTCTATCCGTAGTTCTCCTACGACTGTTAAGCCTCTCGGGTTGAAGCTATCCACCGGGGGGCATGATGATGGCACCACAAAAGGAGACATGGTATGGAAACCTGGCCTCAGATCACGGCTTCGGTGATCTTTTTTGGGGTAATAGCCCTGATCGCTACCGAGCGCATGCACCTGACCGTTGCCGCCTTTTTGGGGGCAATGTTGCTGATTTTTCTGCACGTACTGACCCTCGATCAGGCCATTGGCTACATTGGCAACAGCCACGCAACCCTGGCCTTGTTTTTTGGGGTGATGGTGATGGTGCGGGCCTTTGAGCCCACCAAAATTTTTGAGTACCTGGCCACCCAGATGGTGATCATGGCCCGAGGTGAGGGCAAGCGCCTGCTGCTGGGCATTGTGGCCATTACCACTCCAATTTGCGCTGTGCTGCCCAATGCCACCACGGTCATGCTGCTGGCCCCGTTAATTCCGCCCATGGCCCAGGAAATCAACGTCAACTTTGTGCCGCTGCTGATTTTGATGGTGTTTGTGGCCAACAGCGCGGGTCTGTTGACCATCGTGGGCGATCCAGCCACGTTTATCGTGGGTAGCTCGATCAACATGAGCTTTTTGGAGTACCTAATGAAGCTCAGCCTGGGCGGCGCGCTTGCCGTAGGCACCATCGTGGTCATGCTGCCCATTCTCTTCCCCAACATTTGGAACAAAAAACTCGATAACCTCAACCAATTGCCCCACCCCGTCGTCAATCATCCTCGCATGCTCGCCCTGGGCGGGGTCATTGTGGCCCTGGTGCTGCTGCTGTTTGTGGTGGGCGAAAGCCTGCCGGTGCCGATTTCGCCCGCTGCGATCGCCCTGTTAGGGGCTGCCCTGTGCCTGCTGCTCACCCACCACAGCGGCATTGACACGGTGCAGAACATTCTGCGCGATGTGGACTGGAGTACCCTGATCTTCTTTATGTGCGTGTTTGTGTTGATTGGTGGCCTACAGGAAACCGGGGTGATTAGCACGGCCTCTGTTTTACTGGGGGCCATCATTGGGCAGAACATTGCCCTCGGCTCCATGCTGCTGCTGTTTGCGACCGGCATTCTCTCCAGCCTGATCCCCAATATTCCGCTGGTAGTGGCCATGGTGCCCCTGCTGAAGGAGTACCTGGTCAATGCCGACCTGGCGGGGCCAGAGTTGCTGTCCCCCGATTTTGCCGGGCAGATTCCGCCCGAGCTGTTGCCCCTGTTTGCGGCCATGATGTTTGGGGCCACCCTGGGGGGGAACGGTACCCTGGTCGGGGCGTCGTCGAACATTGTGGCGGCGGGCATTGCCGAGCAGCACGGTAAGCCGATCTCCTTTCGGCTGTTTTTAACCTACGGTATACCGGTCATGGCCGCGCAGCTCTTGGTGCTGAGCCTCTACGTGGGGGTTCGATTTCTACTGTAGGGGGTGATTGAGGTGGGTAATCTATTCCATCTCCCATCCTGGCCCGAACGGGGATGGTCTTCTGCTGTGTCACCGATCGCTCAAAATCTGTGGGCTAAGTCGTAGGGAATCCGACTTTGTGCCGGTAGAATAGTTAGAACCGATACATTTGTTTGATCTCAATCCAGCGTCGGCCTCGCCCCTGGTGGTCACCGGCTGGAAACAGATCTACCGTCCTTTACTTTCTACTCCGTGGGAGTCACTATGAGCAACCCGCCCAGCCCAGAGCGCATTTTGATCTTTGACACCACCCTGCGGGACGGAGAACAGTCACCGGGGGCCACCCTGAATGTGGAAGAGAAGCTGGTGATTGCGCGACAGCTGGCTCGACTGGGGGTCGACATTATTGAAGCCGGGTTTCCCTTTGCCAGCCCTGGTGATTTTGAGGCGGTGCAGAAAATTGCCCGCGAGGTGGGCACGGCAGACGGCCCCACCATCTGCGGCCTGGCCCGCGCCACTCGGGGTGACATTGAGCGGGCAGGCGAAGCGATTAAACCGGCGGTGAAGGGGCGTATTCATACTTTCTTAGCCACCTCCGACATTCACATGCAGTA
>JAIXUR010000322.1 GCA_027483425.1 Cyanobacteriota bacterium
CGAGCTAGCCGATCTTGACCATTGGCAATTTAGCCAGCTCCTCGGAGACCGCAATATTCCTCGACACTACTCAGAGGCTGAGCTACTAGAAGATCTAGACTATGCCCACTGTTAGCAACACATCGTCAAAAGGACAGTATCGCTAGGTACACTGTTTGTAACACAGTAGTCTCGCGCTTCAGGTTTTGTGATGACGGCCACCACCCCCGCTCTTTCTGCCCAGTACGACCCCACCCAGACCGAAACCAAGTGGCAAACCCAGTGGGAAGAGCACCAGGTCTTTAAGGCCGACCCCGATCATCCCGGTCAGCCCTACTGCGTGGTGATTCCGCCGCCGAACGTGACCGGCAGCCTGCACATGGGTCACGCCTTTGAAAATGCTCTGATCGACACCCTGGTGCGCTACCAACGCATGGCCGGGCGCAATACCCTGTGGCTGCCCGGCACCGACCACGCCAGCATTGCGGTGGCCACAATATTAGATCGCCAGTTCCAGCTCGAAGGCACCAGCAAAGAAGATCTGGGGCGCGATCGCTACCTGGATCGGGCCTGGGCCTGGAAAGCCGAATCGGGCGGCACCATCGTCAACCAGTTGCGGAAGCTGGGGGTTTCCGTCGACTGGTCGCGGGAGCGCTTCACCCTGGATGAGGGCCTCTCCCACTCGGTGCTGACCGCCTTTACCCAGCTCTACGACGAAGGGCTGATTTACCGGGGCAACTACATGGTCAACTGGTGCCCGGCCAGCCAGTCGGCGGTGTCCGATCTAGAGGTCGACCAACGGGAAGTAGACGGCTATCTGTGGCACTTTCGTTACCCCTTCACCGATGGCTCGGGCTACCTAGAAGTCGCCACCACCCGCCCCGAAACCATGCTGGGCGACACGGCGGTGGCGGTGAATCCCAACGATGAGCGCTATCGGGCCATGGTGGGCAAGACCCTGAGGCTGCCGATTCTAAATCGCGAAATTCCCGTCATTGCCGACGAGTACGTGGATGCGGCGTTTGGCACCGGCTGTGTCAAGGTCACCCCCGCCCACGACCCCAACGACTTTGCCATGGGCCAACGCCACGACCTGCCCCTGATCACCGTCATGCACAAAGACGGCGTCATGAATGAGCAGGCCGGGCCCTTCGAGGGGTTGGATCGCTTTGAGGCCCGCAAAGCCGTAGTGCAGCGGCTGGAGGACGAAGGGTTCCTGGTCAGGATCGAGGAGTATCGCCATACGGTGCCCTACAGCGATCGCGGCAAGGTGCCCATCGAGCCGCTGCTCTCGACCCAGTGGTTCGTTAAAATTCGCCCCATGGCTGACCAGGCCCTCGACTACCTTGACAACCGCCAAGAGCCCAAGTTTGTGCCCGAGCGGTGGACCAAGGTCTACCGCGACTGGCTGGTAAATTTGAAAGACTGGTGCATTTCCCGCCAGCTCTGGTGGGGGCACCAAATCCCGGCCTGGTACGCCATCAGTGAAACCGGCGGCGAAATTACCGACCAGACGCCCTTTGTGGTGGCGGCCACCGAGGCCGAGGCCAGGGCCAAAGCCTCCGAGCGGTTTGGGGCCTGGGTCGAGCTAGCCCGCGACCCCGACGTGCTAGATACCTGGTTTTCCTCTGGCCTGTGGCCCTTTTCGACCATGGGCTGGCCCGACCAGTCGGCCAAAGACCTGCAAACCTACTACCCCACCACCACCCTGGTCACCGGCTTCGACATCATCTTCTTCTGGGTGGCTCGCATGACCATGATGGCGGGGCATTTGACCGACACCATGCCCTTCGAGACCGTCTACATCCACGGTCTGGTGCGCGACGAAAACAACAAAAAAATGTCGAAATCGTCCAATAACGGCATCGATCCCCTGGTGCTGATCGACAAGTACGGCACCGACGCCCTCCGCTACGCCCTGATTCGTGAAGTCACCGGGGCGGGGCAAGACATTCGCCTGGAGTACGATCGCACCACCGACGAATCGGTCTCGGTGGAAGCCAGCCGCAACTTCACCAACAAGCTGTGGAACGCCTCCCGCTTTGTGATGATGAACCTGGGTGGTCAGGCCCCCAGTGACCTGGGCATCCCCGACCTGGCCCAGCTCGACCTGGCCGATCGCTGGATTCTCTCTCGCTTTAACCGGGTGGTGCAGCGCGTGCGAGAGGATCTGGATACCTACGGCCTGGGCGAAGCCGCCAAGGAGCTGTATGAGTTTACCTGGGGCGACTTTTGCGACTGGTACATCGAGCTGGTCAAGCCTCGCCTCCAGGGCGATGGCCCCTCCAAGCGGGTGGCCCAGCAAACCCTGGCCTTTGTGCTCGACGGCATTCTCAAGCTGCTGCACCCGTTTATGCCCCACATTACCGAAGAGCTGTGGCACACCCTCAGCCAGGTGGGCGACGACCAGTTTTTGTTTTTTTTGCCCTACCCCACGGCCTTTCCCGACCTGATCGACGATGGCCTAGAACACCAGTTTGCCCTGGTGTTTAACACCGTCCGCACGGTGCGCAACCTGCGGGCCGAAGCGGGCATTAAGCCGGGCCTGCGCATTGAGACCATTCTCGAAAGCGAAAGCGCTGAGGAACGCCACATTCTCCAAGCGACCGCCAGCTACATTAAAGATCTCGGCAAAATCGACACCCTGGTCATTCTCGGCGGTAAGCAGCCGGTGTCCACCGCCCACGCTGGCGAGGATAAGGGCGAGGATAAGGGCCAGGGCCAGGCGGCCAATCCCTTTGCCAAGCTCAGCAATAATTCAGTAGTGGCCGAGGTGCAAGACTTCTGGCACACCATGCTGCCCCTGCTCGAGCAGCCCCTGCACTACGCCGGGTCGTTTTTTGCCGACATTCGCCGCCCGGCCTTTACCCTGCTGTGGATTTTTGCCGGAGTGGTCCTGCTCAAGTTTGGCGGCACCGTAGCCACTGCGGTAGACAGCATGCCCCTATTCGGCAGCCTGATGGAGCTGGTGGGCCTCTGGGTGGTGTTTGATTTTGGGCGGCGCAACCTGCTGACCGGGCGCGATCGCCAGCAACTCAGCCAAACCTACCAAACCTGGCGGCGCAGCATTTTTGGCCCCGACACCGCCCCCCCGCCAGTCCCGGCGGCCAGGGATACGGCCAGGCTCCGCCTCGTGCCTACGGTCGAGGGGTCTGACCAGGCCCCTGTCAGCCCGACCCCGGCAGAAGCCTCCCAGCCCCCCCAAAAGCTATTTGCAGGGGTGACCGGTACCGTGCAGGTGCTGATTCCCCTGACCGGGGTGGTCGATGTGGAAGCCCTGCGGGCCAAGGTCGAGAAAGACCTGGCTAAGGTAGAGACTGAGATCAAGGCCCTGTCGGGGCGATTGAGCAACCCTGGTTTTGTGGATAAAGCCCCCGCCGATGTGGTGCAGGGCGCTCGCAATGCCCTGGCCGAGGCCGAGGCCCAAGCCACCATTCTCACGACGCGGCTGGCCATGCTGTAGGGGTAGTTAAGGAGATGTCTTGAAAAGAAGACACCCCCAGGTAGGGGCGCAGGGCCTGTCACCTCAAAACCCTGGATGTGTAATTAGTTGATACAGTCTAAGACCGGTCTAGAAATCCAGGCTTTTCTCACCCTGGGGGTACCCCTGGCCAGTGCCCAGGTGGCCCAGGCCGCCGTGGGCTTTGTCGATACGCTGATGATGGGGCGACTCGGGGCCGAGACCCTGGCGGCGGGGGGGCTGGCGGCCATTAGCTTTCAGCTCCTGCTGGCCGTAGTCAGCGGCCTGGTGATGGCGGTGGGGCCGCTGGTGGCCCAGGCCTATGGGGCCGGGCAGCCCAGTTACATTGAGGCGGTGACCCGACAGGGGTTTTGGCTGGCGCTGGCCTTGAGTCTGCCGATGATGGCGGTGCTGAGCCAGACGGCTGGGATGCTGCTGGCGCTGGGGCAGCCTGCGGCGATCGCCACCCTCACCGGCCCCTACTTCCAATGGATTCTCTGGGGTGCGTTTCCGGCCCTGGGCTTTGCCCTGCTGCGGAGCTACGCCTCGGCCCTGTCCCAGGCCCAGGTGGTGATTGCCATTGTGCTGGTGGGCACGGTGTTCAACATTCTCGGCAACTATGCCCTGGGGTTTGGGAAATGGGGCTTTCCGGCCCTGGGGCTAGGGGGGCTGGGCCTGGCCAGTGGACTGACCTACTGGCTGATGTTTGGCCTGTTTTTGCTCTACACCCTCCAGCACCCCAGGCTCAAGACCTACCGCTTTTGGCGGGGGTGGTACCGAGTGCAGCCCCAGCTCATGGGTCGGCTCGTGGGTATGGGAAGCGAATTAGCCGTCACCATTGCCCTGGAGTTCAGCCTGTTTGCGGTGGTGACGTTTTTGATGGGAGTGCTGGGCCCGGAGATGTTGGCGGCCCACCAAACCGTCTACCAAACGATCTATCTCATTTTTATGGTGCCCCTGGGCCTGTCCTACGCGGCCACGGTTCGGGTGGGGCAGGCCTTGGGGCAGCAAGACTTAGCCCAGGCTCGGCGGGCGGGGTACGTGGCGATCGCGATCGTCGCTGGGTTCATGGTGCTGGCCACCCTGGGGCTGCTGGTGTTTCGCCACCAGGTGATTGGCCTGTACCTCGATCGCCACGATCCGGCCAATGCTCCGGTGATAGCCCTGGCCCTGCCCATGCTTTTGGTCGCATCCCTGTCCCAGCTCACCGATGGCGTGCAGCGGGTAGCCTCCGGGTCGCTCTACGGCCTGCAAGATACCCGCATGCCCATGGTGCTGAGCGGTCTGGCCTATTGGGGTGTCGGCCTGACCACGGGCTACGCCCTGGGCTTCTGGGCGGGGCTCGGCGGAGTCGGACTCTGGATTGGCCAATCGACAGGGGTGGCGGTGGCTGGGGTGATTTTTGCGATCCGGTTCCATCGGCTGACGCGACCCGGCGGGTTGGGCCTCACTCCTAAACCTAACCTCTGAACCTGAGGACAATTCTGGCAACAAAAATACCAGAAAACATTGCTTCCTCATAAAGGGCGCAAGCCTTGTGCCCCTACAGGGGGGTATCTTCTTTCCCAGAAATCTCCTTAGAGTGTTCCAACTAAATACCTATCCGGGATCTCGCCGCGACCGGCCCAACGGGCCGAGTTCGCGTCCTTGGAAGGGATATTTTTTTAGTTGGGATACTCTTAGGAATGTGGATTTATTCAGGTGAAATTCTGGAGTAGGGGCGAACGGTTGTTCGCCCTCACAGAGAATCCAACCATTACAAGTTATTTAATTCATGATCCCTAGTTCTCCTGGATGTAGTCAATGGTGCCATCATCTCGCACCCGGCAAACCCCCTCTTGGCCATTGAGGAGAACAAAGCCGTAGGCGTTGCCGCCTTCGTCGCGGCGAGCAAATTCTAGGGCAATGTCGCTAGGGGCCAGCTGGTACTTAACGGCCAAGGCATCTTCGCAAATGTTCTGGAGGGTAGGGGCCCCGTAGATGCGCTGGGTCAGGGCGGCAGCTGTGGCAGTACCAAACCATTTTTCAGTGAGAGACAGGCTCACGCCCTGGTCTGTCATGCAGGTTTTGGTCGTCAGGTTGCAAAGGGCATCTGGGAGGGGGGCAAACTCAACGGTCGGTTCTTTGCCCTGGTTAATTTGCTCGAGCCACGCGTCTGCCGCCTCCTGGCCTAGATAAAACTGGGTGTAGCCCAGGCTATAGCCAAAGTCATCAAAACATATGGATTGATCCAGATCGCAGGCTACATTGGCCGTGGGCACGTACACCCTGCGGGTCAGCTGGTCGCGTAGGCGTTCAGCGGCAGGTTCACCAAAGTAGACGCCGGTCAACCCAAAACTCGCCCCATTGTCATCCAGACAGATCTGATCACTTAGGCTACAGCTCACACCAGAGTCAGGCTGAATAATGCTGTCCGGTGCCTGGCCTTGACCGAGACTGGTAAGTAGAGCCGCCTCGGCCCCATCGCCAAAGTAGATTTGAGTGTAGCCCAGGCTGAGACCATAGCTGTCAAAACAGGCTTGCTGAACGCGATCGCAAGCCACATGGGGATCAGGCAACCAAATTCTCGGTGCGGGTGGAGTAGTAGCCAAACCTGTCGGGGCAACGCTAACAGTCCCCAATATCCCCAGAGCAGCGGTCAGAGCAGTAAAACGCATATAACCTCTATAGTATTGGCGTTAAATATAAGTATCGGCAGGATTATACGGGTAATGGTCTGAAGCGGGGTTATTTTCCAACAGGATTTGATCGGACTCCCCTAGCATCACACCGTTTCTGGCTCTGGTAAGTGGCCGGTTTTCACATAAATGGTGCAGCCCGCTCGACTAAAGGGCGTGTGGCGACTGCCGCTGGGGCTGCGTAACCAACTGCCCTGGGGGTAGGTGCCAAACTCATCTTCAAACACACCGTCGAGGACAAAAATTTCTTCGCCGCCCCAGTGTTTGTGGGGCTGGAACTCAGTCCCCGGTGCCCATTTGACCAGGGCCACGTTTTCGGTGCCGTAGCTGTGCAGGGGCATCACCTGCAAGCCCTTCACCAGGCCGGGCACCCAGGTCGCCTGGGCCGTCTCTACCGCCACCCGCCGTTGGTCGTCGGGGTGCATCTGCCAGAGCTTGACCAAAATGGTGCAGCCCTCTCGGCTCGATGGGGTGTGGGTAGACCTCACCGGGTTGCGGACGTAGGTGCCCACGGGGTAGTCGCCGTGCTCGTCAGAAAATACGCCGTCGAGAACCAAGAATTCTTCACCACCGCTGTGGGTGTGGGGCGAGAAGGCGCTGCCAGGGGCATAGCGCACGATGGAGGTGGCCCGCGCCACCTCTTCGCCGTCTCGCTCCAGCAGGCGGCGGTGAACACCGGCCATGGGCGAATCAACCCAGGGCAGGTCGGCACTGGGGATCACAACACGCTGGCTGAAGTCGGTGTGGAGTTGCATCGGGCGTTCCTCAGGACTGATTACAGGGTACCGGTTGCGCGGTAGAACTAGGTTCTCTCCCAGCGAAACTGGCGATCGCTCTCCCGAATCGGCACGTCGTTGATGCTGGCAAAGCGACGCCTCATCAGACCATTGTCGTCAAATTCCCAGTTTTCGTTGCCGTAGGCGCGGTACCAAAAGCCCGAATCGTCGTGCCACTCGTACTCAAACCGCACGGCAATGCGGTGATCGGCAAAGCACCAGAGCTCTTTCCTCAGGCGGTAGTCCAGCTCCTTGGCCCACTTGCGCTTTAAAAACGCCACAATGGCGGCGCGGCCGGTGATAAATTCAGCCCGATTGCGCCACTCCGAGTCTTCGGTATAGGCCAGGGCCACCCGCTCGGGGTCGCGGCTATTCCAGGCGGCTTCGGCGGCTTTCACCTTGGCCGTGGCGGTCTCTAGGGTAAAGGGGGGCAGGGGGGGACGAGCGGTTGAGTCAGTCATGGGAAAGGTTTCCTGAGGGGGTAATGGTTAGGGTTGTAGGGTTAGGGATTAAGGGTTGGGGATCCAGCGTAGTTTTGATCCGGCCAGGGACCGGTGCTAGCCAACAGCGGCGAAAACTCCGGGGCCGACCAGCCGAGGGGCAGGCTACCCTCAACGCGATCGCCCTGTTCCAGGTGAAAGCGCAGCAGGCGCTCGGCCCCTGGGTAGGCGGCCACCGCGTCGCCCGACCAAATCACCTCGGCGGTGCCGGTGA
>JAIXUR010000245.1 GCA_027483425.1 Cyanobacteriota bacterium
GAGGGGGGTGGGGGCGGTGAGATACCTGATGTCCTGGGCCGTGGGTGGGGGTGGGGGGCTGCGGGGTGAGCGGGGGGTGGGGGGCGGTGACCCACGCTACGGGGTGGGGGGGTTAATGGCGATCGCCTTGGGCCTGGGCCAAAATTTGCTCCGTGAGCTTGTCGGGCACCGGTTCGAGGTGGTCGTAGGTCCACTTAAAGAAGCCCACCCCCATGGTCAGCGACCGGAGTTCTAAAATCATGGTCTGCATTTCCGCCTGGGGCAGGTACCCCGTTACCACATCCCAGCCGAGCCAGTCGTTTTTGCCCTGGTAGCCCAGAATTTGGCCGCGTCGGCCAGGGAGTAGCTTCAGCACATTCGAGGTATATAGGCTAGGCACCGAAATTTCGACCAGGGTGATCGGTTCAAGCAGAGTGGGGCCACAGGCCACCATGCCCTCCTGCATGGCGATGCGAGCCGCCTGCTTAAAGGCATTATCTGAGCTATCGACGCTGTGGTATGAGCCGTTGGTCAAGGTCACCGCCACATCCACCACCGGGTAGCCCAGGGGGCCCTGGTCGAGGTACTCGCGGACGCCGGTTTCAACGCTGGGAATGTACTGCTTGGGTACCACGCCGCCCACAATGGTGTCACTAAAGATAAAGCCACCGCCGCGCGGTAGGGGTCTGATCGAGAGATACACATCGCCAAACTGACCGTGGCCACCGCTCTGGTGCTTGTAGCGCCCGTGCACGTCCTCCTTGGCCTGGCGAATGGTCTCTTTGTAGGGCACCTGGGGCAGGTGGGTGACCATGGGCAGGTTGTACTTGCGGCGTAGGCGATCGATGGCCAAGGTCAGGTGCACCTCGCCCTGCCCCCACAGAATCACCTCGTGGGTATCGCCGTGCTGCTCCCACCGGAGCGAGGGGTCTTCTTCGAGGAGTTTGGTGAGGGCGGCGCTCAGTTTGACCTCATCGCTACGCTTTTCGGGGGTGATGGCCAGGGCATAGACCGGGTCGATGGCCGGAGCCTTGGGTAGCGGCGGCGCGATACCGCCAGCGGTGAGGGTATCGCCGGTTTGGGCACTTTCCAGGCGGGCAATGGCCACAATGCGACCGGCCTCGGCCTGGCTCAGGCTGGTTTGCTGGGTGCCCATCAGGTCGTAGAGCCCCCCCATGCGGTCGCCGTTCAGACTATCGCCATCTCGCAGCGTGCCGCTCCAGAGCCGCACCAGAGATAGCTTGCCGCCCTGGGGGGTGTAGTAGGTCTTCAGCACCTGGGCCAGGGTGACGTCGGTGGCGACAATATCTCGCTTTTCGGCGGTGGTGTGGGGGTCAGGGGTCTCCTTGACCAGGGCATCGAGCAGGGGCCGCACACCGTAGTCGGCCAGGGCCACCCCCAGGAACACGGGCACAATCAGGTCGGCCCCCAGCTCCATTCTTAAATCGCGGACAATTTCGTCTTCGGGCGGGGCAATATCTTCGAGCAGTTCTTCGAGCAGGTGGTCGTCGTAGTCGGCCAGGGTTTCGAGCATTTCAGTGCGGGCCGCCTGCTCCTCGGCCTGGAGCGAGGGGGGCAGCGCCACGGGGTCCGCCGGGGCTCCAGGATGGTAGTGGAAAGCCTGCTCGGTCACCAAGTCAATAAAGCCCACCAGGTCATGGTTTTGGCGAATGGGGTACTGCTGGGCAATGACCGGGCGGGAGGACACCTGGCGCAGGGCGGCTAGCACCTCCGCAAAGGTGCCGTTGGCGCGATCGAGCTTGTTCAGCCAGATCAGGTGGGGAATTTCCCACTGATCTAAAAATTGCAGCAGGGGCGAGAGGGTGAGCACTTTGTTGGGGTCGGCTTCGCAGACGACGATCGCCGCATCGACCCCCATCAGGGCATGGTTGGTTTCCTGCTGCAGCTCCACCGAGCCAGGGCAGTCAAGGAAGGTAAAATAAATGCCGCCGTACTCAGCAGTACTGGCGGCATTTAGGTCTACGGTCATGGCGTGGGTACGGGCCTCGGGGGAGCTATCGCCAAGGGTGTTGCCCTCATCGACGCTGCCTTTACGGGTAATGGCCCCGGTGACCGATAAAATACTTTCTAGCAGGGTGGTCTTACCGCTGGAATAGGCACCTACCAGCGCCACATTGCGCCGGTTTGAAGCAACGTTTTGGATCATCACTAACTCCTTTGGCCAGGCTGGAATGGCCGGTCGAAAACGCCCCTAAGGGCTCGACGGGCTTAATTTGAAGTGACTCAGCTGGGTCTTGTTCTTAGGTTAACGCGACCTTAAACCGTTGCTTCACCAGGTTCTAGAAAATTCACCTAGGGCGGCCCTGGCGGCAAGCCACGCCACGCCCCTCAGAGGGGAATTTCGACAATGTCTGCGATCGCAGGCAGGGCCATCACCCCCTCCAGACCGTAGCGTTCAGAGGATCGCTGACACCGCACCGCAAAGGGGCAGTGGATGCAATGGCCCTGGGCCAGGTCTACCTTGGGCAGGGCGTTACCCGTGGCTAAGAGGGCGGTGAGGGTATCGGTGAGCCGTTGCAGATCGGCCTCGGTGCGGCGATGCTGGGCGGCGGTGTAGGAAATGGTAATGCTACTGGGCGGTGTCGGTGGGCCCTGGGCAGCCGGTGGTGCCACAAACCAGTAGGTCATCGACACCTGCTCGGGCCTGAGGGCGCTGGTCTCTACCAGTAAATAACGGTACAGACGAGTCTGCCACTCCTGGGCCAACTGGGCGGCGTTGGGGGGGCGTTGGTAGGTTTTCCAATCGATAATTTGGCCGCTGGTGGCCCCCAGGACCAGCAGGTCGTAGATGGCCGTGAGCCCGTAGCCGTTAAAGACCAGGGTGCGACGGTGCTCACTCTGGCGAAATCCGTCAGGTTGAGGCCCAAACAGCTCGGGGGCCGCCGCCAGCAGGCCGTTGACCGCCGTCTCTAGGGCCGGATCTTCCCGCAGCAGATCGGCCATGGGCAGACCCAGATCGCGCTGCTGCATCACCTGGTGAAACTGGGTGCCCCACCGCTGCCGCTCGAGCATGGCGGGGTCAGTGGGTGCCGTCACATGGTCCAGGTAGGTGTACTGGTAGCGCCGGGGGCAAGTTTCTAGTTGGCGCAGGTGCCCCTGGGTGAGGGTGAGCATAGGGGGGGGAAAATTAAAAATTCAAAGTTCAAGGTTTAGGGCGCAAGATCTCGCGCCTTAAACCTTGAACTTACCACCACCGGTCCTGTTCGCCCTTAAATCTCTCTACACCGCTGCCAGCAGCTTGTCGATATTTTTAGCGGTCTCAAAGAAGTAGGCGGCGTTGTCTTCGGGGGTGCCGGGCAAAATGCCGTGGCCCAGGTTGAGAATGTGACCGCGATGACCCGCTTTTTTAATGGTGTCGAAGATGCGATCGCGAATCAGCTCCTTAGAGCCAAACAAAATGGCCGGGTCGATGTTCCCCTGCACCCCAATGCTGGGGCCGAGGCGACGGCGGGCTTCCGCCATGTCCATGGTCCAATCGACGCTGACAATATCGACCCCAGACTCACCCATCAGGTCAAAAATGCCCGCGCTGCCGCTGATGTAGAGAATCAACGGGGTGTCGGGGTGGGTCTGCTTCACCTGCTGCACCACCCGCTGCTGGTAGGGCAGAGCAAAGGTCCGGTAGTCCATGGGGCTCAGCTGGCCGGCCCAGGAGTCGAAGAGCTGCACAACTTGAGCCCCACAGTCGATCTGGTAGCGCACGTAGGTGGCAATATTGTCGGCCAACTTACCCAGCAGGGTGTGCAGCATCGCCGGTTCCGAGAACGCCATGCCCTTGATGTTGGTGTAGTTCTTCGAGGTTTTGCCCTCCACCGCGTAGGCGGCCAGGGTCCAGGGGGAGCCCACAAAGCCTAGAACCGCCGCATCGTTGCCCACTTCCCGACGCAGGGTTTGCAGAATGGTGCGAATGTAGGGCAGCGCCGTTTCGGGATCAAGCTCGTGCACCGCGTCGATCTGGGCCTGGGTGCGCAGGGGCGGAGCAATGATCGGCCCTTGGCTCTCAACAATGTCGAAGGGTATACCCATGCCCGGCAGCGGTGTCAGAATATCCGAGAACATAATCACCCCATCGGGGCGAAAGGCGCGCCAGGGCTGGAGCGAAATCTCAATGGCCAGTTCGGCATTCTCAGAGCGATCGCGAAAGGAGGGATACTTGTCGCGCAGATCTCGGTACACCTGCATGTAGCGCCCTGCCTGGCGCATCATCCACACCGGGGGGCGATCGAGCGCCTCGTGGCGGGCGGCGCGGAGCAATAGAGGTACCTGATTCGCTGCGGTCATTGAAGCGTCACCTTTTACAAACAGGGTTACAAGATAAACAGGGGTTACAAGGGCAAGGGAATTTTTAAGCGCAATCGCTAGCTTATCACTTGGGATGCTCTCTAATTCTTACGGGAAAAGGGGTTCAGCACTTTTCATGTTGCAACATTTGTACACAATTAGAGACTATCCCGCTACCGCCAACTAACTGCCACCCCCAGGCATTCCTTCGATCGGCTTGACCCCACAGTCAGCCAATTTTTCGACCAGAAAAGGGGCACTTCGCCGTAGAATTAAAACCCGTGACTCGTTGGCAAACCACAGATTACGCCCATGGACATTGTGAACTTTTTTGAAACCCTAGCTGGCAAGTGGTTTTCCCAGCGCACCAGCCACAACCTGGCGGAGCAGAGTTCTCAGGCAGGGCAGTCCAATCTGCTGATTGAGTTTCTGCCCGCCACCGATGGCGACCTGGCCCAGGCCTGCACGCCCCTGGGGCAAGACCCCAGCCAAATTGCCTGTGGTCTGCGCATTCACCAAGACAGCCAGCTCGATGGCGAGACCCAAAAGATCCAGACTAGTGCCCTCATGGTGATCATGACCCCCAGTGAAGCCGGGGACGGGGTGCTCTTGCAGGCCGCTGCCGCCGCGCCTGCCCGCCAGGGCCGCTACCGCCTTGACGATGAGGTGCTCACCATTGTGACCCCGACGGAGGCTGGGCAGGTAGAAGAACGCCTGTGGTTTGTGAACCCCAACCTGCGCATGCGCACCAGCGTGGTCAAAGCTGGAGAAACGGTGCAGGTGACCTCCTTTTGTTCTGAAATTCGCATGGGCGTCACTAAACCCGCGACCTGAGGATGAGATCATGCCGCCAATCCCCATTTCCGC
>JAIXUR010000420.1 GCA_027483425.1 Cyanobacteriota bacterium
CTTTGTCGCAGCATTTAGGCTTGGTCTGGTCGGCACAGATAAAGACATGGCGCTGAATCGTGGTGAGGGCCAGGCCATCTACGCAGGCCGCCAGGGATGGGCAGGCATCGGCGGCGCTAGTCATCGGCGGCTGCCGGTTCAAGGGTATCGGGGGCCGGGGTTTCAGGTGGGGGGATTTCGACGCTAGGGGCATCGGCCGGGGGGGATTCGGCCAGGGGGGCATCGACAACGGCGACCACGGCAGCGGCGACCACCGGGGGCAGCTCAGGGCGCACCCGACGGATGGGCAGGTTAGCAATCAGGGCGGTCATGCGCTGATCGCTTTCGAGGGTAAATTCGAGGTGTTCTTGGTCGAGCTCGACGTAGCGGGAGACCACGGCGAGAATTTCCTGGCGCATTTTTTCGACCACCTCGGGGGTGAGGTCGGCGCGATCGTGGGCCAGGACAAATTGCAGCCGCTGCTTGACCTCAGCCCGGCTGGAAAGGTTGCGATTGCGGTTAAACAGCTTGTCGAGAAGTTCACTTAGCATCGGCTCTGGCGGCTACGTAGAGATAACATCGAACACCGTTGATAGGATCAGACCATCAGAATTCAGCGCCATTTAGCCGCGAAAAAAGCGGCGCAGGCGGCTGAATAGGTCGTCGTGGGACGCATTGAGATCAATGAGCGGCACCTCTTCGCCCAGCAGGCGGCGGGCGATGTTGGTGAAGGCGACCCCCGCCAGGGAGAGTTCCTGATCCAGCACCAGGGGTTCGCCCCGGTTGGAGGCCACAATCACCCGCTCGTCGTCGGGGACGACCCCCAGCAGGGGCACCGCCAAAATATCGAGCACGTCGCGCACCGACATCATCTGGTCTTCTTGGACCATTTTGGGCTTGATCCGGTTGATCAACAGCTTGGTGAACTTCACGTCGTTGGCTTCGAGCAGCCCAATCACCCGGTCGGCGTCGCGCACGGCGGAAATCTCGGGGGTCGTGACGACGATCGCCTCCTTAGCTGGGGCGATCGCGTTTTGAAAGCCCATCTCAATCCCCGCCGGGCAGTCGATCAAAATGAAGTCGTTGCTGCTGGCTAGACCCGCCACCAGAGCCTTCATTTGGGCGGGGGTGATGGCTTCTTTATTGCGGTTTTGGGCGGCGGCCAGCAGGCCGAGGGTGGGCTGGCGCTTGTCTTTGACCAGGGCTTTTTCGACGGTACAGTCGCCCGCCAACACGTCTAACGCGGTGTAGACGATGCGGTTTTCTAAGCCCAACAGCAGGTCAAGATTACGGAGGCCAAAGTCGGCATCGACAACGGCTACCCGCTGGTTACGTTGGGCTAGGGCCATGCCCAGGTTGGCCGTGCAGGTGCTCTTGCCCACGCCTCCTTTGCCCGAGGTCATTACGATAATGCGAGTCATGGACGAAACCAACTTTCCTTTAAAGAATCGACTAGCCAACGAAAATCATCGTTAATGATACGCCATGGTCGGTTGGGAAGAAGCCTGATTTTAGTCGATGGATCAGTTTCCTGGGGCCTTCAGTGAACTCGATTCCCCCCAAGATTATCCGGAGCATTATCTTGAGAGTTCTTCCTCCCCCTTGGCGCTAAAACGCATCCGTCGGCTGCGCCCCCTGCTCCAGGGTCGCCTTGAAGTGCTGGCGGGCAAAGTCCTGGGCCTGGGCGATGCGAATGACGTTGTCGCCCACGTAGGCCACCTCAGGGAGGTATTGACTGGTAGGGCCATCGGGCGCGCGCGCCACCAGGTCGGCCAGGCGAATTTGGGTGGGGTGCATTTGCAGCGCCATGATGTAGCGGCGGCGATCGCCCCTCGAACCGGCGTGGGCCATGCCCCTCAACCGCCCCCAAACCAGAATATCGCCCTCGGCCACCAGAGAGCTGCCGGGGTTGGCATCGCCCAGCACCACAATGGTGCCGGGATGGCGAATTTCGGTTCCCGATCGCACCGTGGTTTGCAGATAAAGGGGTTCGGCTAGGGGCTGACCCGGTGGCGGGGGCGACTGCACCAGGGTATCTTCGGCCTCCAGCTGATCGACGGAATAGCCAGCGGCCACGGCGGCCATGGCGGTTTGGCGACGGCTGGTCACCACCCGCTTGAGGATCAACTGGGCGGTGGTCAGCACGTCCTCAAGGGCCTGGAGCTGGCGGGCATCGAGGAGGCGATCGCGGGCCGCCAGATGCACGACCGTATTCGGCTGCCAGAAGGGTTCCCCACTGGTCAGCCGGTGCTTAAACTGCTGCAACAGCTCTCCCCAGGAGAGGGCACCCGCTTCGACAGCACCGTCAGCGCCCCCCTCAGCCCTAGGCGAGGACAAGCTGGGCATGAGCAGCACCAGGCGATCGCCCTCGCTGCGCAGCCGCAGTTGGGTACGGGGATCAACCGGTGGGGCCGGGGGAGGAGCCGGGTTGGCGGGATCTAGCAGCGGCGGGGCATCAGACGGCGGATCGGGCAGGGCCACCGACGGGCCATTTAATTCTGCCGAAGGCGCAGCGGCGACTACATCGGTCACGGCGAGGGAGGCAGAGTCGTCAGAAACCATAGGGAAAGAGGAGAGAGGTCAGCGTGGAACGGGCGTTCCGGCAGGTGGGCAACTCGAACCTGGGGACCTGGCCCCAGGCAGGCGGTGGTCGGCCAAGCCCGGTGCTGCCATATTAAATCACCGGGGTTGGAGATGCGGGATCGGTTTTCCCCTTGCGGTTTGCCCCAGGCTGTTGGTTATAGTAGGAGAGGTTCCACTACGGCGTTGGTGACTGCCAACAATGTTTGTCGATCTATGTTTCTTCCGAACGGGAGCCCAGCTGCATAGGCGGCAGTAGACCGAGCTTGTACTCGGAAACTTTAAGCCCAATGCCACGGCACCCACCTGGTTTTCCCAGGTCGGAAACTGAGGTAAGACGGCGCTGCGGTGGAGCCCTTTGAGATTTTGGTGATTCCCCTGTCTGTCTGGACAGGGGAATTGTTTTTTGTTCTCAAGAGCATTTAGATGTGATTTAGGTGACTGGGACGTTACTATTGACAGCAGAGTTAACCTTTGGTGAAGGTCTGGCCCGACAACGGCTTAACAGGTTAAGCCTGGGTTTCGAGCATGTCTGCTGTCTTGTCTACGTACTAAGGGCTTGAGCCGTTGAACTCGGTCAATTTTCCCGCCAGTATCATTCGTCTTGAGAATGGGCTTACCCTGATTCACCAGGAGATTGCGGCCACGCCCGTGGTGGTGGCCGATGTGTGGGTGCGGGCGGGCGCGATTACAGAACCGGCGGCCTGGGCGGGCATGGCTCACTTTCTAGAGCACATGATTTTTAAGGGCACCGACCAGCTGCCGCCCGGTACCTTCGACTACACCATTGAGACCCAGGGCGGCATGACCAACGCGGCCACCAGCCACGACTACGCCCACTTTTACATCACCATTGCCGCTGAGATGCTGCCCCAGACGCTGCCCTACCTGGCCGATCTGCTGCTCCATGCGGCGATTCCCGCCGATGAGTTTGGTCGCGAACGGCAGGTGGTGCTCGAAGAAATTCTCCAGGCCCAGGATGACCCCGACTGGTTGGGGTATCAGGCCATGGCCGAGCTGGTGTACGCAGATCATCCCTACGGTCGCCCAGTGCTGGGCACAGCGGAGATTTTGCAACAGCGATCGCCCGAAGAGATGCGCTGCTTTCACCAGGCCCATTACCAGCCCGACAAAATGACGGTGGTGATTACCGGCGGCATTGCGCTGGAACCCACCCTGGCCATGGTGAAGCATGCCTTTCGAGGATTTGCATCGCCGCCTCCCTGCCCCGCCGCCGCGATCGCCCCAGTGCCCACCCTGACCGAGGTGCGCCGCGAAACCCTTCACCTGCCACGTCTCGAGCAGTCTCGGCTGTGCCTGGCCTGGCCTGGCCCCGGTATCGACCAGCTGGAGACCGCCTACGGCCTCGATCTGCTGGCGGCGATCTTGGCGGAGGGACGATCGTCTCGGCTGGTGCGCGAACTGCGGGAAGATCGTCAGCTGGTGCAGGATATTAGCGCCGGGTTTTCGCTCCAGCGGGATTGCAGTTTGTTCACAGTCCAGGCCTGGCTCGACGGCGATGATGTGGACCGAGTGGAGGCGATTGTGTGCGATCGCATGGATGAACTTGCCACTCAGCCCATTTCTGAAGCGGAGCTAGCTCGGGCTAAACGCCTGCTGTGCAACGACTACGCCTTCTCTACCGAAGCGCCGGGGCAGTTGGCGGGGCTCTACGGCTACTACGGTACTCTGGCAACCGCCGACCGCTGCCTAGCCTACGTGCCGACCCTCCAGGGCTACACCACCGATCGGCTGCGTCACCTGGCTGGCCAGCACCTAACGCCGCTGCGCTATGCCTCCACGCGTCTACATCCGGCTTGAACAGGTGGTGGCACCGCCGGAGAGCGACAGACGTTCTGCGGCAAAAGCAGGTCAAGACAGTCCATCAGCCCAGGGCACTTGCCCTAGCTAAACCGCCACTAGCGCCAGGGAATGCCCGACTCAAACCGCCTCTGAGACCACCGAGGCAGACTATAGTTAAATGACCTAGTTACTTTGTTCGCTTTAACCATCATTTTTGCCCTGTGACAGCCTCCCTCCTCCAAGCGCCTTGCCTCCATCGCACCGTCTTAGCCAATGGCTTAACCGTACTGGTTCTAGAAAACCCCGTGGCCGATATTGTCTCAGCCCGGCTGTTTATCCGAGCGGGCAGTGCCTTTGAGGCTCCCCACCAGGCAGGGATCGTGAGCTTCTTAATGGGGCTGCTGACCAAGGGCACGGCGACGCTGTCATCGATGGCGATCGCAGAAACCGTCGAATCGGTCGGGGCTAGCCTGGGCACCGATGCTGCCGCCGACTACAGCGTCATTAGCCTCAAAACCGTCTCCGCCGATTTTCCAGAAATCTTTGCCCTAGCCGCCACCCTGCTGCGGCAGCCCAGCTTTCCCCTCGACGAGATTGACCTGGAGCGCAAGCTCACCCTGCAACAGATTCGATCCATGCAGGAACAGCCCTTTACCGTAGCCTTTAACCAACTCCGGAAAGATATGTATGGGGAGCATCCCTACGCCCTGCCCGGCATTGGTACCGAGGCGACCGTAGCCGACCTGACCCAAGGGCAGCTGTTTGACTTTCACCGCCAGCACCTGCGCCCCGACGCCGTGGTGGTGACCATTGTCGGCCGCATTACCCCCGAGGCGGCCCTGGCCCAGGTTGAGCAATCCCTGGGTGACTGGCCGGTGGCCCAGGCCCCCTCATCGGTTTTAGAGTTGCCGGTGGTGACCCCCGTCGGCACCTGCTCGATGGTGACCCAGGACACGAATCAGGCGATCGTCATGGTCGGCTACCCGGCGGCCCCGGTTAAGCACCCCACCTACGCCGCCCTCAAGCTGCTCAATACCTACCTGGGCAACGGGCTCTCTAGCCGCCTATTTGTAGAATTGCGAGAAAAGCGCGGCCTGGCCTACGACGTGTCGGCCTTTTACCCCACCCGTCTAGGGCTTTCACAGTTTGTCGCCTACATTGGCACCGCTCCCGAAAATACCGCCACCGCCCTGGAGGGGCTGCGCTTTGAGGTGGAGCGACTGCAGACCACGGCACTCTCAGAGGATGAGCTGCAAGCGGCCAAAAACAAGCTGCTGGGCCAGTACGCCCTGGGCAAACAAACCAATGCCCAGATCGCCCAACTGCTGGGCTGGTACGAAATTTTGGGCCTGGGGGTGGAGTATGACCAGGAGTTTCAAGACATGGTGGCGGCGGTGACGGTAGGCGACACCGAAGCCGCCGCCCAGGAGTTTTTCCATACCCCCTGCATTTCACTGCTGGGGCCTGAGAAATTCGTTGCTCCCGTGGCTGCCACCCAGGCCTGAGAGGATGTTTGAACAGGTCATCCCTGGGTGCTACTGTCCCTAGGGATACGGCAAATTTTCTGAGGTATGAACCACTTTGACCTACTCTAGGGCGCTCAATGACCACCACTGGCCGCCTCGCCAGCCGTTAAGATAAGGCGATCGCCTGATAGGTAGCCCCAGGGAGAGTGCGATGGAACGTGAATTAGTCTTGGCCCTGGCGGGGCTGCTAGCGGGAGTGCTGGCAGGGTTTTTGGGCATTGGCGGCGGCACGGTCATGGTGCCGGTGATGGTGGCCCTGGGGCTATCGGGGGTACAGGCCGTGGGAACCAGCACCCTGGCGATCGCGCTCATTTCCCTGGTCGGTAGCCTGCAAAACTGGCGCATGGGCTTTCTCAACCTCAGCAACGTCGCCATGCTGGGATTGCCCGCCCTGGCCACCGCCTATCTCGGCAAGGAACTGGCCACCGCCCTGCCAGAGTATGCCCTGCTGGGAATTTTTGGTCTGTTTCTGCTGCTGAATATCTACTTGATCAGCCTCAAAAAGCAGGTCGTGCGCCAGGCCGCGCAGACCGAGGACCAAGGCACACCCCTAGGGGCAGAGTCCCTATCGCGGGAGGTGTCGCCCTTGGTGACCCGCTTAGGTATTGGTGGCCTGGCCGGATTTTTGGCGGGCCTGTTTGGGGTGGGCGGCGGCGTGGTGATGGTGCCGCTGCAAATTTTGTGGCTGAAGGAACCGATTAAAGTGGCGGTGCAAACCAGCCTGGGGGCGATCGTGATTACCGGCCTGTGGGCCTGCCTATGGCACGCCCAGGCCGGCAATGTGCAGTGGACTACCGGCTTAATCTTGGGAGCAGCGGGGGCGATCGGGGTGCAGGTCAGCACTCGCTATCTGCCCCGCCTGCCCGATCGCGCCGTGGCCAAAATGTTTGGCACCTTTCTGGTCCTCATGGCGGGCTACTTTTTCTATAAGGCCTGGGTCAGCTACCAGGCCCTCACCCCATAGACCCACGCTCCTGTTATGCCAAACAGCCGACCGCTGATACCAGCAGTCGGCTGTTTGGGGTGACCTAGCCCAGGGGTTTTTAAAGGACAGATCGGTTACTTAGCCGTCGATTCGCCAAAGGTAGAAATGACGGTCTTAGCAGAGGCGATCGCCTCGGTGAGCAGGGTAGCGTGCTCGGTGAGCGCCGTTGCCGCTGCCGCCGGGTCAGCGGCGAGGGCTACGGTGTCTTCAGACAGCGCGGCAATGGCCTTAGACACCCCCTCAAAGGCGGTTTGTAGATCATCAAACTGGGTGCCCAGCTGAGTGTCAATGGCTTCTTTGAGCTGGCTGGGGGTAGTGTCCAGGGTCGACTTAAATTTTGCGGTATCGGCCACCAGGGTATCGAAGGAGGCCGCTGCGGTATCTAGAACGGTTTTGGCCCCTTCGATTTTGGGCGCTAGGGTAGTGGCACTAATAGAATCGGGGGCCGCGGCGGCTTTGCCCAACTGCTTGGTGAGATCCTTCGTCACCGATTTGAGGGGCTTGAGTGCCTCAGAAAACGAATCTTCCAGAGCATCAGAATAGTCATCCAGAATAGACTCGACAAACTCCTGGGCAGCCTTGGTCATCTTGAGATCCATGGTTTCGGTCAGGGTGCCCTTGGGTGCCGCCAGGGCCTGGGAACCGGCCCCAGGCAGGCCCAGAAACACTAACATTGCGATCAAAACACCGGCCGCCACAGCTCTAAACGCTCGACCGGTGAGTTGATGAAGGTGAGTCAGCATGAAACCATTCCTAAATTCTAAAGAGACAAAAAACTTCAATGACGTTGCCAGGGCTAGCTGAATCGCTGGAGCCTAACGCTTACCAAGCCCTAGAGCCAGCAAAACGACCTCAGAAATCACATCCCCCAGGGTCGATGTGACCTAGGCAACCTACCATGGGCGCAATACAAAAATTCACGCGTAGACAACTACTCTCCATAGGCAACCGATAAGCCATCTAGTCAGCCCAGCTTGCCCTGAAGCGATTCAAAAGCACTGTACACAATCATCTGGCCTTTTTCAATAACCGCACCAAAATTGCCAGACTCTCTGCAAAACTTGGCGGCGGTGGCCCATTTCACCCGCTAAATAGGAGCGCTAGGGTGGGGTAAACGGACTACTTCTGGAACACGAAATTGAAGCTGAGCGAGGAACTTTAAGTCTTTTGAAGGGTTGTCACAATGGTATTCAAGTAGCCCTAGGGTATAGGCTTCATTAACTTATTTCCAACCGTTACTGGACTGGCTGCGGTTGCTTTCTAGGCTCAAATGTTGTCGATTCCTAACATTTCAGGGTGCCACCTAGGATCCCTAGGCAAGTCAGGAGGCCGGCTAGGGAGAGATAAGCCAAGGATGCACAAGGGTTTAAGCCCCTGCCTAGGTAGCAATTAGTGCTATGGTTAAGGCTATAGATTTATGCTGACATAAGGAGTCTAACCGTGGTTGAGCCGTTGCTGAGTGGCATTGTTCTCGGGCTTATTCCTGTTACCCTGGCGGGCCTGTTTGTGGCGGCCTACCTGCAATACCGCCGGGGCAACCAGTTCGACCTGTAGCCTTCCCATGGTTGCGATCGCGATGATCGAGGTGTTTTCTACCAACGCGTACCACCCCTAGCGGGTGGTACCAGCCCAGTTAGGCCTGCTGGCCGAGGGCCAGATAGGCACTTCCCACCGCCGCCTCTTTGGAGGCGGCATTTTTAATGGGTACTGGCATCAGGCTGGCCCGGAGCTGTCGCCAGGTTTCATTGGCGGCTCCCCCGCCAGAGGTATAGATTTGCTGCAGCGGTGAGGCCCCAAGCTGAGCCAGGAGATCGTAGCCCCGCTTTTCAATGCGGGCTATACCCAGGAGCAGGCCGTGCAAAAAAGCCACATCATCGTCAGGACGGGGGGTGAGGCGGGGAGCCAGATCAGGGTTATTGATGGGGAAGCGCTCACCGGGCTGCACCAGGGGGTAATAGTCCACCCCAGGGGGAGTAGAGCGGTCAATCCGCTGGCTGAGGGTGGTGAGCATCGCTCGGCTAAAGAATTTTTCTAGCACGGCTCCGCCGGTATTAGAGGCTCCACCCACCAGCCAGTGGTGGCCTAGGCGGTGGCTATAAATGCCGTATTCACTGGCATCGACCCGCTGCTCGCTGAGCAGCTTAATCACCAGGGTTGAGCCCAGGGAAGTGACCCCGTCACCGGGACGGCAGGCCCCGCTGGCTAAAAAGGCGGCGATGCTGTCGGTGGTGCCCGCGACCACCTGGCACTGGGGCGATAGCCCAAAGCGCTGGGCGATCGCCGCTGTTACCTCACCCACCACGGCCCCTGGGGCCAGCACCCGAGGCAGCACCGGGCTCCAGGGTTGTCCCAGCATCCAGGCGGGGTAATCGAGGCTGCCCACGTCGTAGCCCAGCTTGAGGCTGTTGTGGTAGTCACTCACCCCCCACTGGCCGTGGATCTGGGCACTCAGCCAGTCAGCCTGGTGAAGCAGGTAAGCGGCCTGCTGCCATCGGGACGGTGGCAGGGTCTGCTGCCACCAGACCAGCTTCGCGAGGCTGGAGGTAGCGCTGGCGGCGGGGCTGTGGGCCGGGGCTAAGGCCTGGATGGCAGCTAATGAGTCTCTACAGGGGTGGTTGTAGAGCAGGGGCGGGGCCAGGGCAGCACCGGAGCGATCGCACAAAACCACCGTGCCCGAGGTGCCATCGATCGCCAGTCTACCGATCTGCTGGGCCACCGCTGGGGGCAGTTCCCTGAGCAGGGCAAACAACGCCTTTCGCCAGCCATCGGGGGCCGGTAAGTCGGGGTAGCCCTGCCGATACTCCCAACAAAGATGCCGCTGCGGATTGACCACAGCGGCACGCACCCCGGAGGTGCCAAAGTCTATACCTAAAGCTAAGGGTAGGAGGGTCACAGGGCAGGGGCCAAGGCAACTACAGGACTGACCATTCCCAACCCCTCGGCTTAAGTCTCAATTTAAATGCTGATCTCGCTCAGTTCACGGGTCATGTAGTCGAAGGGATAATCGACCACGCTAGGGTCAGCTACCCCCGCCTCCTGGACCTTGGCCTTCACAATCTCTTTCATCAGCTGGATGCCGATGACCGTGGGGGCAATGGGTACACCCAGGGAGTTGTAGGTTTCGCGGAGGCCAGTCAGCACGCGCTCGTCGAGCACGTCGGGGTTACCGGCCACCAGGGCATAGCTGCTGTAGCGCAGGTAGTAGTCCATGTCCCGTAGGCAGGCGGCGTAGCGACGGGTGGTGTAGGCATTGCCACCGGGGCGAATCAGCTCGGGCACCTGGTCAAATAGCGTCATCCCGGCCTCTTTAACGATGCCTGCGGCATTGGCGCTAATGACGGCCGCTGCCTTAATGCGATCGAGGCCGCTATCAAAATAGGACTTAATCGAGTCAAGGGCGTTGCTATCGAGGTAGCGCCCCGTATTGTCGTAGGTTTTGATTAGCGTTGTGACAGCGTCCCGCATAATGGTTTCTCCCAACTCTCACTTGGCAAACAGCATTTCATAAAGGTTGGCAGACCTAAACGCCTGCCCCTGGCCTGAGGCGATAACCCCTTCAAAAGCCAAGTTTCATACTCGAAGAAGTCTACCACGCAGGCTGAACCCCTAGGCCCCAAAGCCCCGCCAGAGCAGGGGCTTTATGAGTGAATTGTTACAAAACATCATGGTCGACCCGCTGGCTTTTGTCGGCTTTCCCTGACAAAGAGTAGCCGGTGATGCAAAATGGGCTAACCCCTCTTTCTAGGATGGTTGAGGTAAGCTGAGGCCTCTGAACCAGAGGTTTCAGCCTGACCGTTTGATTAATTGTGTTGATTGATGTGTTGATTGATAAGGAGTCATTACATGGCAACCCCAGCAGACATTCTGAAGCGCATCGAGGATGAAGGCATTGAGTTAATTGACCTGAAATTTATTGACATGCCGGGCATTTGGCAGCATCTCACCCTGCACAAAAGCCAGATTGACGAGGACAGCTTCAGCGCGGGGGTTGCCTTCGATGGTTCCAGCATTCGTGGCTGGAAGGCCATCAACGAGTCGGACATGATGATGGTGCCCGACCCCAACAGCGCCTGGCTCGACCCCTTTATGGCGGAGCCGACCCTGAGCATGATTTGCACCATCAAAGAGCCCCGCACCGGCGAACTGTACGCTCGCTGCCCCCGCGCGATCGCCTCCAAGGCCGTTGAGTATCTGAAGGGAACCGGCCTGGGAGACACCGCCTTCTTTGGCCCCGAGGCGGAGTTCTTCATCTTCGATGATGTGCGCTTCGACCAAACCGAGCACTCCGCCTACTACTACGTCGACAGCATTGAGGGCCGCTGGAACACCGGACGGGTTGAGGAGGGCGGCAACCTGGCCTACAAACCCCGCTACAAAGAGGGCTATTTCCCCGTTGCCCCCACCGACACCTCCCAGGACATGCGCAGCGAGATGCTCCTGACCATGGCTCGCCTGGGGGTGCCCATTGAGAAGCACCACCATGAAGTCGCCACCGGCGGTCAGTGCGAGTTGGGCATTCGCTTTGGCGAACTGATCCAGGCCGCCGACTGGCTAATGATCTATAAGTACTGCGTCAAGAACGTCGCCAAGCGGTGGGGCAAGACCGTTACCTTTATGCCCAAGCCGCTGTTTAACGACAATGGCTCTGGCATGCACACCCACCAGTCGATCTGGAGCAATGGCCAACCGACCTTTGCGGGCGATCTCTACGCCGGGCTGAGTCAGCAGGCCTTGTGGTACATCGGGGGTATTCTCAAGCACGCCCCCGCCCTCCTGGCGTTGACCAACCCCACCACCAACTCCTATAAGCGCCTGGTGCCTGGGTTTGAGGCCCCGGTCAACCTGGCCTACTCCCAGGGCAACCGCTCAGCCTCGGTGCGGATTCCCCTCTCGGGGGACAACCCCAAGGCCAAGCGCTTGGAGTTTCGCTGCCCCGACGCCACCTCTAACCCCTACCTGGCCTTCTCAGCGATGCTCTGCGCCGGGATCGACGGCATCAAAAACCAGATCGACCCCGGCGAACCGCTAGATGTCGACATCTACGACCTCAGCCCTGAGGAGCTGGCCAAAATTCCATCGACCCCCGGCTCCCTGCTGGATGCGCTCAAGGCCCTAGAAGCTGACCACAGCTTCTTAACCAGCCCTGGCGTCTTCAGCGAAGACTTCATCCAGAACTGGATCGAGTACAAACTCGATAACGAAGTCAACCCCATGCGGCTGCGACCCCACCCCTACGAACTGGCGCTCTACTACGATTGCTAGGACGATTGGATAGCTCCTTGAATGAGGGGCTATCCGATACCCCAGTGGTCTGGCCCTGAGTCCCGACCACTGGATCCAGACCACTGGTCGGGGCTAAACCCGTGCGGCGCTAGCTCGCCACTGTTCACCCTTCCTGGGGGCTGGGGCCATCCCATCCAGCGGGTAGTCTCTGGACGACGAGTTCATTGCCCTCGCGGCCCATGACGGTGACCGTGTCGCCTGGCACTAGCGGGGTGCCAGGGGGAATGGCGATCGCCGTCCAGTAGACGCCCTCAAACTTGACCTGGTACTTATGCCCCTCCAGGAACGCTTCCACCAGCGCCGTTTTATCCGTCCAAGCGCCCTCCGGCAAGGTAGGCTGATCCACCGAGTCAGCCACCCATCGCACGTTGTGAGGAGAATCAGCCTCGGGAGAGATACCTTCTGGCATAGTTTCAAATTCTTATAGGATACGGTTTAGTCTCAACGGGTTTTTCAGTCGACTACTATCCCTTGAGTATAGATAGCAGCGCGAAATAGAGCGTGGTTTGAGAGAAATAAGGTGTCACCCCGAGTACCATGAGTTGGCAAGGGCACCGCTAAATCGCTATGCTGCCCTGGAAAGTGAGGACAGGTAACCGCAATGGCAGGGTCTCAACTAGAACAGTGGCAAGCGGCAGAATCAGAACAAAATCAGCCCCTGCGGGATCCAGCGACCGCTGCCGCCATTACCCTGGCGCCGTCCTCGGTGCTGGTACCACCGCTGAGGCGACCCCGGTGGCAGTGGGGGTTGGCGATCGCCGCCGCCCTAGCTGCGATCGGCGGTCTCGGCTGGCTGGTCTGGTGGTTTTTGCTGCGCACCCCACCCCGGCCCTACGTGCTCGATCTTTCGCCATCCCAGAGTCAGTATGCGATCGCCCAGGGGGAGAGCCCCCGCCTCAGCTGGCAGGTCAGCCAGCCGGGCCAGGTGCAAACCATGCTGCTGCGCGGCTACGCCCCCGACGGCACCCTCGTCTTTGGCCCTGAAACCTACGACCTGACTGAGGGGGTGCCCGTTAGCCTGCTGCCCTACTGCGATCAAACGGGCCGACTGCTCACCTGCCGTGACGTGCCCCTCGACCTGCGCCAGCCCGGTCAGTATCGCTTTGAGCTCACCCTGCTGCCGGATATAGCCCTCAACCTGCCGCCCGTCCAGGCCGAGAGTAGCTTGGTGACCGTGGCCGACCTACCCCAACCTGCGGTGGTTGAGCTCGCCCCCGAACAGGTGATTTACTCCGAGATCGGGACTCAGGTTTCAGTCGGTACCGCCAATTTAGCGCCGCCGGTCACCGATGCCGGTATTCGCGTCAGCTGGATAGTGACCCACCCCGAAAGCCTGAAAGACCTGCTCCTGGTGGTCAAGCGGCCCGACGGCACTACCCTGGGGGGCCGCCGCTTTACCCTGCGCAGCCCCGACAACCCCACGAAGGTGGCCCTACCCGAAGAGCTAAAACCGTTCTGCCAACTGAAAGACCGCCTGATTTGCCAGGGGGTACCCAGCGGCATGATGGCCGTGGGGCAATACCAGTTTGAGCTCACCCCAGTGCCTGTCAACCTCGGCGATAGCCCACTACCGGCGGCCAGGCAGAGCGAGGTGGTCAATATTCAACCCCGGCCGGTGCGCATCGCATCGTTTACGATCAATGGCCGCGAGGCCGAGCCCAAGTATCTGGTGCCGGTGGAGCCAGGACAGCGCATTCCTGGGTTTCAGGTCGCCTGGCGGGTCGAGGGCGGCTCAACTGCCAAGGTCGAGCTGCTGCCGTCCCCCGGTACCGTAGGCTTGCAGGGCTCCCTGTCCATGCCTCTGCCCCCCAGCGGTACCACCACCGTGACCCTGCGGGTCACCGACGGCCAAAACCCGCCCCTGGTTCGGGCCGTGACCTTCGAGAC
>JAIXUR010000513.1 GCA_027483425.1 Cyanobacteriota bacterium
GGGCCCTGGTCGTCGGTTTTGGTCAGCATCCAGACCATCGACCGGGCATCTAGGGGCACGAAGTCAGGGTTAAACCCCACCTCGCGGCTATACACCTGAAAGTCACGGGACGCCCCATAAAAATCGAAGGTCAGCGGGTTGACCTGGGGCGTGTTGGGGATGACACCCAGGGTAGAGCGCAGGTAGGGCGCTTCGGTAGTGATGGTATCGATCACCGCTGGGTGGGGCCACGGGGGGCCTGCGTAGAGGGTGCGCATAAGACGACTGGCGGGCAACGGACCACCGGGGAGCCAGGCCGCCACCATCAACACCGCCATCAGCCCGGCCAGTCCCCAGCGCAGCCAACGCCCCCCGCGTCCGGGCAGCAGGGTAAGCCCCCGGGTCAGCACCAGCACCAGCACCGGCACCGCCGGAGCTATATGGCGCGGATCTTTGTTTTGCAGCAGGGTCAGCATGCCATAGCTGCCCAGTAAAAAGCTCCCTAGCCAGGGCCACGGCCACGGCCACCGCAGGCGGCCAGCCCGATCGCCTAGGGTTACCCCGCGACCAGTGCGGACCAGCAGGATCCCGATCGCCCCGGCGGCGGTTCCGGCGATCAATAGGGCATAGGTGACCAAACGAGGCAGCATGCGAGCGTAGTAGCTGAGGGTTGACCAAACGCTACCAGGCACCACTTCCGGGGGCACCCAACTGGCATTGTTGCCCTGGCTATTGGTGAGAATGGTCAGCCAATTTGTTTGGATCCAGGGCCCGCAGACGGCCCAGGCGACTAGGGCGGCCAGCCCCCACTGCACCAGGTGCTGCCAACGGGGTCGGCTGAGCAGCGATTCGAGGGCGACCCACCCCAAGGGCACCACCAAGAACAAGATCGCCGTGGGCTTGGCCAAAATTGAGAGCCCGGCCCCCAGTCCGGCGGCGATCGCCCAACCCCATGTCGTCCAACCCCATGTCGCCCCGCCCCCCTGGCCAGGGGCCTTGGCCCCACGCCACCCGGTCAGGCTGGCAAAGGTGGCCGTCACGGCGGTCACCAGCCCCAAATCAAGCAGATAATCCAGACGCAGGGCGTAGAGCATCGGCACCACCAGGCTCAACCCCGCCGCCCACAGCCCCGTGGTGCGGTCAAACAGGCTGCGGCCCAGCCCGTACAACAGCCCCATCAACAGTCCGGTAAAGACCAGATTGACCAGCACCGCCTGGTCAAAGCCACGCCCCAAGAGGTTGAAGATCGGCACCGTAGCCAGGTAGACCAGGGGGGCGCGATACCCTGGCGACTGACGCCACAGCGTCGTCCACCAGTCGGGGTTAGACCAATCGGGCTGCTGAAGCACCCGCCAAAAGTGAAGGGCACGGGTCAGGTGCTCGCCCTGGTCCCAGGCGGGTGGAGCGTGATCCTTGAGCAGCCAAATCCCGTCGGCGATCGCAATTGTCAGCCACAACCCCAGCAAAATGAGCCAGTCTTGCCGATACCAGGGGGGGTGGGGCTCAGGGTTAACCCGTTGCTGGTCTAACTCCTGGAGGGAGGGATCAAATTGATCGGATTGAGAGGCTGGAGGGTTGCGATCCGCCATCGGCGTCCCTTGAACTAGAGTTAAGCACTATGCCTTGATTATCGTTGACAAGTACGCCGACATTTTTTTTGATCCGCCATGCCATTTTGCCAGGGTATCCACCACGTCGCGATCATTTGCAGCGACTATGCTCGATCCAAACGCTTCTACACCCAGGTCTTGGGGTTTGAGGTGGTCAGAGAAACCTACCGGGCCGAGCGGCAATCCTACAAGCTGGATCTGCGCCTGGGCGACGGTACCCAAATTGAGCTATTTTCCTTCCCCACCCCACCACCCCGGCCCTCACGCCCCGAGGCCCTGGGGCTGAGGCATTTAGCCCTGGTCGTCGACGACCTAGACCAGGCGATTCAGCATCTCGAAGCCCATCAGATTGCCACCGAGGCCATTCGCCTGGATGATCTGACTGGGCAGCGATTTGTCTTCTTTCAAGCCCCCGACCAGTTACCCATCGAGCTCTACGAGGGCTCGCTCACGACTAGAACAGCCTAAAACTCGTCGGTCAGCCACTCCAGGGCGCGTTCCCCCAGGGGCAGGGGAATGCTGACGGCTTTGCCCAGGCGGGGGCGATCGCGCGTTTGAGCAATCCACTGCTGCACGTAGTCCACCTGTCCCCACTCGTTCAGGTAGAGCATGACCTGATCGAGGTGGGCCAAATACTCATCTTCACTGAGGGGAAACGACACCTGCTCCAAGTAACGCCACATGACCTGAAGGAAAATTTTGCCCTGGGTGCGCCGAAACTGAATGTCGAAGGAATAGCCCCACTTGTCTATGAGCAGTTCCTGTAAGTCTGTCCCTCTCATCGCCCTACCCCACCCTCAGCCGCACCAAGCTTGATACATTTCTTTACGATACGCCCTGGGGACCGACATAGCCCTATCGGCCCCATCGACTCCCCAAAACTGACCATTTAACCGGTTAGTCTTCCAAATATTGACCCAAGCCACTGATTTAGCGGATAAATTTCTCGATTTAGCCTCTAGACGATCCGATACGCTCACTTCTCTATTGGTTCGGGAGAGAAAAATTGCGATCGCCCTGGCTTATTTACCTTTAGCAAAGATTTTCTGAGAACAGCAAGGTGCAATAATACGATTGATAAAGCTAAAGGCGTGGTCAGCCACATCGGGACTGCTCCAGTGGGTAACCCGTTCAGGGTTTGCCTAGGCAAGGTGAAGGCCCCAGGCCGATCGCCTCTGGGCTGGGCTCAGCTACCGCCGTTGATAGCTGCTATTCGTTTGAAACAGGTATACCAGTCTGGATTATGACTCAAGCTTCTGGAACCTCCGATGTCCCTGATCTAGGGCGCCGCCAGTTTATGAACCTGCTGACCCTAGGTGCCGCAACCGGGGCCGTCGGGGGCATGCTCTATCCCGTGATCAAGTTTTTTATTCCTCCCTCTAGCGGCGGCGGTGGAGGCGGGGTAACCGCTAAAAACGAGCTGGGTAACGATGTCATCGCTAGCCAGTTTGTGGCCGCTCACAACCCCGGCGATCGCGTCCTGGTGCAAGGCCTTAAGGGCGACCCCACCTACCTGGTGATTCAAGAAAGTGGCTCCCTCGAGAACTACGGCATTAGCTCGATCTGCACCCACCTGGGCTGTGTAGTGCCCTGGAACGCTAGCGAAAACAAGTTCATGTGTCCTTGCCATGGCTCCCAGTACGACGCCACCGGCAAGGTTGTACGTGGCCCAGCGCCCCTGTCTCTGGCGCTGTCCCATGCCGACATCACCGACAGTGATACGGTTTCCCTGACCAATTGGACTGAAACTGACTTTCGCACCGGCGAATCTCCCTGGTGGGCCTAGATTCGACCGGCGTTTCGGCAACCTGCGACGCAATACCCTCGTTGACATCATCCCCGTTGACATAACTTTTGAACGCATGAATAGATTCACTTCGTTGATCAGCGGCCTGCGCCCCCTTGCCCTTACCTGTGCCGCTATTCTGATGGTGTGTGCAGGCTGGCTGGCGATGCCCCAGACCGCCGAGGCTTACCCCTTCTGGGCCCAGGAAAATTACGCCAACCCTCGGGAAGCCACCGGCCGGATCGTGTGTGCCAACTGCCACCTAGCGGCCAAGCCGACCAAGGTAGAAGTTCCCCAGGCTGTCCTCCCCGACTCTGTGTTTAAGCTCAAGGTCGAAATTCCCTACGATCTCAGCACCCAGCAAGTTCTAGGCGACGGCAGTCGCGGCGGCTTGAATGTAGGCGCCGTGGTCGTTCTTCCCGAGGGCTTCAAGCTGGCCCCCCCCGAGCGCATGTCCGAGGAACTGAAGGAAGAAGTTGGCAATACCTACTTCTTGCCCTACAGCGACACCCAGCCCAACATCCTCCTGGTTGGCCCCCTGCCCGGTGAGCAGTATCAGGAAATCGTCTTCCCGGTGCTGTCTCCCGACCCCGGCCAAGACAAATCGGTCTCCTTTGGCAAGTACCAGATCCACGTCGGTGGTAACCGGGGCCGCGGCCAGGTATACCCCACCGGCTTGGCCAGCAACAACACCGTCTACAACGCTAGCGTCAGTGGCACCGTGACCGCCATTGAGCCCCAGGATGGCGGTGGCTACTCAGTTACTATTCAGTCAGAAGCCGGTGGCGAGGTCAATGAAGCCATCCCCGCTGGCCCCGAACTGCTGGTGGCCGAGGGTGATACGGTCGAGACCGGCAAACCCCTGACGACCAACCCCAACATGGGTGGTTTTGGCCAGATGGATACCGAAATCGTGCTGCAAAGCCCCAACCGGGTTAAGGGTCTGGTTGCCTTCTTGGCGGCGGTCATGCTGACCCAGATCATGCTGGTACTGAAGAAGAAGCAGGTCGAAAAGGTTCAGGCGGCGGGCCTCACCATGTAGGGTGGCTCAGCGGTTGACATCGTCGATGATCTGCTGGTACGAAGGCAACAACAAAAAATCAGAGGGTCGAAATCCTGCGGCCCTCTGATTTTTTGTTGGTCAAGGGCAAAACGGGGAGTCAGGTTCCCAGGCCAGGCGTTAACCCTGGCCTGGGAACCTCAAGCAACAATGGCGATGTCGGACGGAGAGCCGTGGGGTGAGGGTTCTCCCTGAAACCTTAAGTGCGAGGACGAAATTATTGTAATAATAATCGTTATCATTTCATCCGAAGACGCTGGTATGACCCTCAGGAACCATGGATGACTGAAGCTCAATCCTTGGCTGCGCCCCCAAACCCCCACTCGCATGTTCTATTTAATGGCGCCCATTAATGGCGCCCATCCTACACCCTCTAGATCTCTTTAAATGTCCTCTAAAAGCCGCTGAATCACGGTCACAAGCTGCTTCAGACTTACAGGCTTACTCAAATAATCATTAGCTCCAGCTTGTAGGCATTTTTCTTGATCGCCCTCCATAGTCAGCGCAGTCAGGGCAATAATCGGGATGCTTGCGACCTCGGAAATCTGCCGAATTTTTTGAATTGCTTCCAAGCCATCCATTTCTGGCATTTGTATATCCATTAAAATCAGATCAGGATGTTCAGATTGAACTTGATCAA
>JAIXUR010000365.1 GCA_027483425.1 Cyanobacteriota bacterium
GCTGGGCTCGCCCTCGGCGGTAATCAGCAGCAGCTCCACGCCCCCTTGCCCAGGTTGTTGAGTATCGGCATTGCGGTTGAGTCGAATGTACAGAAACGCGGGCACGGCCCCCGTTTGGGCCTGAATATCCCGCAGGATGTCCTCGGCTTGCTCCAGACTGACCGCGCGGGGCGCTTTGATTAAATCGCCAAAGTAACCCGCAAATTCACCGTTGGCTAAGTCTTCTGTCTCGCTAAACTGCTCTTGACCCAGGATTTCCCCGGCACTGGTTAACAGCACCGGGGCATCGGTTTGTACCGTGTTCTGGTTATGCAAGGGGTCGGGCACCGGGTCAATATCGTCGGGGGGCGGTTCGATTTCAATCGGCACATCGCCAAAGGAAATCAGCTGCACCTGGCCGGGGCGGTTGCGGCCAAAAATGCGGCTGCCCAGGATGGGGTTAGCGACATCGGGCAGCAGGGTGACATCGCCCGTGGTCACCGCCCCCAGGGTGCCGTTAGCGCTGGGGTCACCCAGGGTAAATCTGGGGAACCCATAGCCCAGCAGGATCGGCCCCCCCTGGCTACCTCCCACGGTGGAGAGGCTGGCAGCCACCCCGTTTTGGTCGATAAAGCTCCCCAGGGCCTGGAAGGTGAGGGGGGTAAGGACGGTAATGGCCCCGCCGCTGGTGTCGCCCTGGGCATTGATGGTGTTGACCTGAATGCGATTTCCCGACTGCAAGTTAACGGAACCACCCGTACCGCCGCTGCTAGTGAGGTTGCCCGTGGTCAGGGTGCCCCTCGCCTCGAGGGTAATGGGGGCACCGGGGGCGGTAATGTCGGCGGTGGTGAGGTTGCCGCCGCTGGTCAGGCTGATCCCAGATGGGGCAGAGGTCGCCAAGTTGGCCCCTAGGGCCAGGGCGCTGCCGGTCGAGGCCGCGACGGCTAAGGTATTCCCCATGGGCAGCTCGGCCCCGACCACAATATCGGTTAGGGCGGTCAGATCACCCCCAGCGGTCACCTGCAACCCGTCGGCGAAGGCCAGGTCGTTGAGCCGTACATCGTCAATGTCGTTGAGGCTGATGCTCTGCCCGGCGGTGGCCGTCACGCCGTTAAAGTCGTTGTTGCCGCCCAGGCTGACGTTGCCGGGGGCCTCGATACCGGTGGCACCCCCCACCGTGACCTGACCGCCGGTTTGGGTCACGTCGCCCGCGCTAGCGGAAATGATCAAATCGCCGGGGGTGGTCACGTCAGCATTGAGCGTGACAGCGCCCTGACTGACCACCAAGACTGTGCCGCTGCCCCCTGCGATCGCTAGCTCCAGGGGGACGCCTGCCAGTTCAACGAAATCGTCGCCGCCCCCGGTGGCGATCGCCCCAACGTTAGTAAAGGTAATGTCCGGCAAAAAGTCAGAATCTAGGCTGTAGCCCCCCGTGCCGCTGGTGACCACAAAATAATCGTCGGCCTGGGTACCCGCCACCGTATTAAAGCCTGCGCCACCGTCAAAGGCGCTGATGTTAGAGAAGCGCACATTTTGAAACAGGCCGGTACTGTCGCCAATCACCGTGAAGGTGTCGTCACCGCTGCCCCCCACTACGGTATTGGTAGCCCCAGCCCCACCGATGATCGCGGTGGGGTTGAGCAGGCGCAGGGGGGCGCCAAAGCCGCCTACTTCTAGGCTGCCGTCGGGGGCGATCGCCCAGGTGGTGTCTTGACTGGGGCCAGTCAGCACGCCGCCGCTAAGGGTCAGGGGGCTAGCCAGGGTAAAGGGTTCTAGGGTGACGGGGCCGGTATTGCCCGTTTGCCCAATGGTGCGACTGCTAAAGCCGTTGCCGAGTTGGTTGATCTCATCCTGGTTGAGGAAGGTGACGGTGGGGGCACCAGTGCCGCCCAGGGTAATGGGGAGAGAGGGCGTCAGAGGCTGAATTTGCAAATTGCCGCTGCCGCTAATGGCCCCGCCAATCTGGGGATTGTCGGTGTTCAGAGTAAGATTACCAGCTCTAGATTCAAGCGTAGTGCCACCAAATGTGACAATGCCAGCGGTTGCGCCGTTGCCGGTCAGGGTAAGATTGCCGCCCTCAGAATCGACTAAGACTGCACTTGTCAGAGACACCCCAGTGGCACTAGCCCCTGCACCAGTGCCGGTGAAAACAATGTCGCCACCCCCCGAGGTGATGGGGCCAAAAAAGGCAATGATGCCTTCGGCATTGGCACTGGTGCCAGTGATGTTAATCGCTCCCCCATCACTATCAATGGCTGCTTGAGTTTCTACGCCGCGATCAAAAACAGGATCAGTGCCGGTAGAGCTGCCGGTAAAGCTAACAGTGCCACCCCCGGAGGTAATGGGTGCCCCAGAGTTAATTAAAATTCCTGGGGCACCGGCGCTGGTGCCGGTAAAGCTAATGGCTCCTCCCTCACTATCGATCGCCCCTTGAACTTGTATCCCTGGGGCAATGCCCGTCCCGGTGGAGGTGCCGGTGAAGGTAATGTCGCCACTACCTGAGTTAATCGGAACCGCAGTGGTCAAAATTCCGTGGCCACTGGCGCTGGTACCGGTGAAGGTAATGGCCCCGCCCTGGCTATTAACCGCACCCTGGAGGCTGATTCCCTGTAAAGTTCCTCCGGTAGCGGTCGAAGTGCCAGTCAGGGTAATATCGCCGCCCCCGGAGGTGATGGGAACAAGGGCGGTAATGCCCGTAGCCGCACCAGTACCGGTCATCGTAATATCGCCACCGCTAGAGTCTACGCTACCCGCCAAAGAGCTCAGCGTAATGCCGTCGCCGCCGGTGCTGGTACCGGTCAAGGTAATCGCCCCGCCGCCGGAGGTGATGGGCGCAAAGGTGATAATTCCCTCGCCTAAACCTGTGCCAGTCAGAGAAATGTCTCCCCCCTGGCTGTTAAGGGTGCCCTGGCTATCGATAAAGACCCCCCGCCCGGTGGTGCTGGCTCCGGTAATGGTGATAGCGCCCCCGCCCGTGGTGATAGCTTGCTCCACCGTCACACTGCCGTTGCCGTCGCCATCACTATCACCAGTGATAGCCACCGCGCCCCCCGCCGTGGTGATCTGATTAGGCGTCGGCCCCGCCGCCAGGTTGATGTCGTTGCCCGAGAGGCTAATGTTACCGGTGGTGGTGGTTAGAGATCCGGTGGAGAGGGTGCTACCCCGGTTGGCCAGAAAAATGGAGTCTGCGGCGGTGATGTTACCAAAGCTCAAGGGCGCAGCCGCAAAGGAGTTGGCCTGTACGGAACTGGCTATGATATTTGCCGTGGTTATGCCCCCCGAATCGTTGTTGAGGGTAACCGCCCCGGTAGTGCCCGCATTAATGGGGCCTGAAACTGTAAGGTCACCGTCGTTAGATCTCAGGTTAACGGCCCCTGCGGTGCCCAACCCAGAGGTAGAATCGACGCTGGCAAGGGTGACAGGGCCAAGATTGCTGGTTATGGTAACGGCCCCCCCCGGCCCGGCATTGTCAGCACGGCTATCGATCGCCCCAGCCACAATGGCTCCGGCTTGGGTGGTAAGGGTCACTGCTCCAGCCTGGGAACCAGCGATGGCGGTAGTAGATACGGTGGTGAGATTACCCGCCGTAATATCACCGCCGCCGGTGGTAAACGTGATGGCCCCACTCGAACCATTGGCCGCAAATGTGGTTGCGCTGGCATTAGTGATACTGCCAGTGCCGGTAACCGTTAGGCTAATTGCTCCCGAGTTGCCTGTTCCATTATTGATAGCGGTGCTCAGTGCGCCGGTATTGATATCGCCATTGGTGCTGGTAATTTGAATGGTGCCGCCATTGGTGGTGCTGCCGATCGCATTGAGGCTGGTGTCGATGGCACCAACGGTGACTCCCGCTCCAGAAATGGTTATGTCTCGGCCATTGGTGGTGGCATTTCCCAGGGCGGTGATGGACTGGGTGGGGTCCATGGTAAATGCCCCGGCCAGGTCGCCGTCGGCATCGGCGGTAAAGGTGATCGAGCCACCGGGCACAAAGGCCAGCGACACCCCGGGACCCAGGGTGATATTGTTGGTGGCTTCTAAAATCACATTGCCCACCTGACTGGCCAGCGTCGTGCTGTTGATCGTCACATCCCCCGGCAGTTCCGCCGCCA
>JAIXUR010000613.1 GCA_027483425.1 Cyanobacteriota bacterium
CCCAAACGGGGGCCGTGCCCGCGTTTCTGTACATTCGACTCAACCGCAATGCCGATACTCAACAACCTGGGCAAGGGGGCGTGGAGCTGCTGCTGATTACCGCCGAGGGCGAGCCCAGCCAGGTCACGGTGCTCAACGCCACCGCCGAGGAGGTGCTCAGAACCCAGGAGCAGCTGCGGCGACAGCTGACCAACCCTAGCCTCACCAACAACACCGCCTACCTGACCGCGGCCCAGCAGCTCTACGGCTGGCTGATTGCCCCCATCGAGGCGAACCTGCAGGCCGCCGGGGTCAACAACATCGGGTTCATTATGGATGCTGGGCTGCGCACCCTGCCCCTGGCGGCCCTCCACAACGGCGAACAGTTTCTGATCGAAACCTACAGCATCGGCCTGATTCCCAGCCTGGGGCTGATCGACCCCACCTACGTTGACCTCAACCGGCAAAATTCATCGCTGCTGGTGGCCGGGGCGTCGCAGTTTATTAACCAGCCGCCGCTACTGGCCGCTGGGCTCGAAATGGCCGCCCTGCAGTCATTCTGGGACGCGACCAAGGTGGATGAAACCAGTTTTACCGTTACCAATCTCCGGCGCGATCGCGACCAGGCCCAAATTATTCACCTGGCTACCCATGCCCAGTTTTTGCGCGGCGCTCCCGAGAATTCCTACCTACAATTTTTTGATAGCCGCCTGCGCCTCAACCAGGTGCCTGACCTAGACTGGTTCGACCCCCCGGTGGAACTGGTCACCCTCAGCGCCTGCCAAACCGCCATGGGCAACACCGAGGCCGAACTGGGCTTTGCCGGGTTTGCCCTGCTGGCGGGGGCCAAGTCGGCCCTGGCCAGTTTGTGGAAGGTGAGCGACGAAGCCACCGCCGGGCTCATGATCACGTTTTACCAAGCCCTCGACCAGGAGGCGATCAAGGCCGAGGCCCTGCGCGATGCCCAATTGGCCATGATCAATGGTCAGGTCTACACCGAAAACGGCCAACTCGTCTGGCCCGGCGGTTCCCTACCCCTACCTCTTGACCTGGTGGTAGACGGGCGACAGGACTTGAGCCATCCGTTTTATTGGGCGGCCTTTACCCTAGTGGGCAGCCCCTGGTAGCCCGTCGTGACCGGCCCCTGGGCTACTTTGTTGGGGGCCACTCCAGCACCCACGGCCCCAGCAGCCCGGTGCGAAAGTCGTTGAGAATGCGCTTGGCGGTACGTTCTTGATTGTCTTGAAATTTTTGTGCCGCCACCTGCTCGACAAAGCCTTCCCCGGTGTAATCGCTCAGATCGACGCCGTAGCGCTCCCGCAGAATGTCCTGGTAGGTGTCTGACGATTGGGTGTACTCCAGCCCTTTCAGCACATCTAAAAAGGCCGCCGCTGTGCACTGGGTGTCGTAGGCCGCTTCGCCGATATCGTCACAGATGGCCAACTTGAGGGCGGCCTCCTGGTTATCCATCCGAGACGGAATTACCCCTGGGGCATCCAACAAATCTAGATCGCCGGACAACCGGATCCATCGAAGCTGGCGGGTAATGCCGGCCCGCCGCGCACTGGCCACCACCTTGCGATTCAGCAGCCGATTAATCAAGGCCGACTTGCCGACGTTGGGAAACCCAATCACCACCGCCCGGATCGGGCGCGGATTCATGCCTCGGGCCTGGCGACGCTGGTTGACGGCTTCGCCAGCGGCCTGGGCTGCTTTGGCGATCGCCTTGACCCCCTGCCCCTGCTGGCCATTGGTAAAGTAGGGCGTTTCGCCCTGCTGTCGCAACCAGGCTTCCCAGGCCGTTTTCGCGGCGTCAGAAATCATATCGATGCGGTTGATCACCAGCACCCGAGGTTTTTCTCCCACCCAAGTCTCGACCTTGGGGTGCCGCGTCGATAGGGGAATGCGCGCATCCCGCACTTCTAAGACCACATCGACCCGGTTGAGCTGATCGACCAGGGCTTTTTCGGCCTTGGCGATGTGGCCAGGGTACCAGTGAATTTCGGGGGTGGGCATGATGGGTGGATGGGTGGGTGGGTAGGGGCAGACCGATGTGTCTGCCCTGCATCGGGGGTGGGTGGGTAGGGGCAGACCTGCGTGTCTGCCCGATATCGAGAATGGTGGATAGGTAGAGCCTACCTCCACAGTAAAGCTTGACTGGGCCAAGGGCGACGCATTTCTGGTTTAGTTTTAGCAGCGGACAAATTTTGGCCGTTAAGGTCGGAGTGGTTGCGGCGCGGGCAGCTACTCCAAAATCGCTGAACCCTTTGTTGGGTGTGAAACAGAATATACCTACGGATCCACTGAACCTAGGACTGCTCCGTCCGGTAAGAATAATGTTTCAGCCGAATCGCATCGCGCACCTGGTCAAGCAAGCGCCTTGGTGGAGTTGAATCATCCATGAGTAACTCTGTACTAGTCATAAGGGAATCTTAAGTTGTTTGCCTCCCAGTCGCTAGGAATTTATACTGAAATTTTCCATCTAAGATCCCATATTCGGCATTTAGGCTGAAATTTTTCTACCTAAGA
>JAIXUR010000544.1 GCA_027483425.1 Cyanobacteriota bacterium
AAGCGGATGACAGCCCTGCTGAGCGGCCTGTTATTGCCCAGGATTGGCCCGCCTATCCACCCGTCTACCCTGGGCAACGGCCTCGCATGGCCCGCCGATTACTGAACTCGTTGCTGTGGGGAGGGCTATTTGTGGGTACGGCGGCGGTCTCTGCGGCCTTGGGGGCGGTGGTGGCCCTCACCGTACCAATGCCCGCCTTAACCGGGAATCAACCTAGCCGCGCCATGAATCTGGGGGATCTATGGCAGGCGGGGTTTCGCTACCAGGTGACCCGCCCGGTCAATATTTTGGTCATGGGCATTGATGAGGTGCCCGACGTTCTGCCCACCTCTGATGCGGCGTTTGCAGGTCGCACCGATACGCTCCTGCTGGTGCGTATCGATGCCGAGGCGGGCACCGTCAACGTGATGTCGATTCCCCGCGATACTCGGGTGCAGATCCCCGGCTTTGGTCTGGATAAAATTAACCAGGCTAACGTGCTGGGGGGGCCAGAACTGGTGGCCCAAACCATTGGCTACAACCTGGGCAATATTCAGGTCGACCGCTACGTCCGCATTAATACCTCTGCCTTTCGCGAGATCGTCGATCTAGTCGGGGGCATTGAGGTCAACGTGCCGAGTCGCATGGAGTACACCGATCGCACCCAGGGCCTCTACATCGACCTTTACCCTGGCTGGCAAACCCTCAACGGCGACCAGACCGAGCAGTTTGCCCGCTTTCGCCATGATGGTAATGGCGACATTGGCCGCGTTCAGCGCCAGCAAATGCTCATCAAAGCTCTACGGGAGCGGCTGACCAACCCCATCGTTATTACTAAACTGCCCCAGGCCATTCGGGTGGCGCAGCGCTACGTTGACACCAACCTGACCCTTGAGGAGATGCTAGCGATCGCCAACTTTGGCCTCGAAATAGACCAGAGCCAGCTGCAAATGGTGATGCTGCCCGGTCGGTTTAGCACCCCCGCTGAGTTTAATGCCAGCTACTGGCTACCCGACTGGGAGGCCTCGGCCAGCGTTGTCCAAACCTTCCTCAAGGCCGATGGGGTCGGCATCTATGCTGACAACAGCCAAGACCGCTACGTCGCTGACCTATCGATTGCGGTGCAAAATGCCTCTGGCGATCCTGAACAGGCCGCCTCGGTCGCTCGCTACCTGCGCGAAAGTGGATTTAATAATGTCTACACCACCGCTGACATATCCGGCACCCTAGCCCGCACCGAAGTGGTAGCCCAACGGGGCGACATCGATAGCGCCCACATGGTGGAGTCCCTCCTGGGGGTGGGGCGTACGGTCTCTGAGTCGACGGGTGACCTGGGCTCTGATATCACTATTCGGGTGGGGCAAGACTGGGTCGAACGGGTAAGCCCCAGCGCCGAAACTACCCCCCAGTAGGGTCAGCCTCTGCTGGATTTACACGTCCTTTCCTCTTGCCTGGCCCACCGGGTAGGCCCCTTGGCCGCGCTTTGAAGCCTGGTTGACAATCCGAGGCCAGGGGAGGGCGGCGTTCTATGTTAAAAGGAATGGGTAGCAATAATTACCGTTAATGTCATCCCCAAGTCTCTCCCCAAAACCCTCTCCAGAGCGGTCCCCAAGGCGGTCTATGGGATACCCCAATGGTTGGACAATCGGGGTGCTTTGCCTGGCCCTGGTGATGCTGTTGCCGGTGGCCATTATTCTCACGGGCCTGGTAACCAACGCCAGTGATGCCTGGGGGCACCTGGCCGCGACGGTGCTACCGGAATACATTCGCAATTCGCTGGTGCTGATGGTAGGCGTGGGGGTGGGGGTACTGGCGATCGGCGTCAGCACCGCCTGGCTGGTGAGCACTTGCCAGTTTTGGGGGCGACGGTGGTTTGAGTGGCTGCTGCTGCTGCCCCTGGCGGCGCCGACCTATATTTTGGCCTACATCTACACCGACACCCTGGAGTATTTTGGCCCGGTGCAGACCGCACTACGGGGGCTATTTGGCTGGCAGCAGGCCACCGACTACTGGTTTCCCAATGTTCGATCGATGGGCGGGGCCATTGTGCTGTTTAGCCTAACGCTGTACCCCTACGTTTACCTCCTGGCGCGGGTGGCGTTTCTGGAACAATCGACGGCCACCCTAGAGGCGAGTCGATCGCTGGGGCGCGGCCCCTGGCGGAGTTTTTGGTCCGTGGCGCTGCCGCTGGCCCGACCGGCGATCGCAGCTGGCACGGCCCTGGCACTGATGGAAACCCTAAATGACTTTGGCACAGTTGCCTATTTCAGCGTGTCGACCTTTACCACCGGCATTTATCGCACCTGGTTTGGCATGGGCGATCGCCCAGCGGCGGTGCAGCTTTCGGCTGTGTTGCTGCTGTTTATTGCTGGCTTGGTGCTGCTAGAACGGCGATCGCGCCGTCAGGCCCGCTACTATCAAGGCCTGGGGCGGGCCTTGTCCCAGGCCCGGCACCCCCTGACTGGGCTGAGGGCGGCGGCGGCCTGGTTAGCCTGTTTTCTGCCCGTGGTGCTGGGGCTGGCGATTCCCGCTGGTCTGCTCTTGGCCATGACTCTTCGCAACGCCGAGGATACCCTGGATCGCAGCTTTTGGGTACTCAGCCGCAATAGCCTCGTGCTGGCGGTCTTGGCGGCGCTGCTCGCCATGGTGTTCTCCCTGGTGATGGCCTACGGCCTACGGCTCAACCCTACGCCGCTGCTCAACCTAGCGGTGCAGGGCGCTAACCTGGGCTACGCTGTGCCGGGGGCCGTGATTGCCGTCGGCACGTTGATTCCCCTCGCGCACCTGGACAATGCCCTGGATGCCTGGATGCGACAGACCTTTGGGATTTCTACCGGGCTGCTGTTGAGCGGCTCGATCATGGCCCTACTGTTTGCTTACCTGGTCAGGTTTTTAGCCGTTTCCTTTGGTGCCCTAGAGGCGGGGCTCACCAAAATTAAGCCCTCCCTGGACGATGCCGCCCGCAGCCTGGGCCAGAGTCCTACCCAGACCCTGATCAAGATCCACCGGCCTCTGCTGGGCAGTAGCTTACTCACGGCGATCATGCTGGTGTTTGTCGATGTGATGAAGGAACTCCCCGCCACGCTGATCATTCGCCCGTTCAATTTCGACACCCTGGCGGTTCGCGTGTACCAATACGCCGCTGACGAACGGTTAGTCGAAGCCTCGGCCCCAGCCCTGGCCATTATCTTGGTGGGCCTGCTGCCGGTGCTGTGGCTCAGCCAGCAGGTCGCCGCAGAGAGCGCTCCCCCCAACCCATCTGACTCTATCGGTTTGAGGTAGCGCCCGTGGTTGAGCAGCTTGGCTACCGGCCCGCTTGATGCCCGGTAGGACAACTGAGGACTGGGCCGGGACTTTTCAGCTGCTGTTGGCCCCTGAATGGCCGGTCACCCTAGGCATTGTGGTAGGATTAAAGACAATGTGCGGGTGTAGTTTAGTGGTAAAACCTTAGCCTTCCAAGCTAATGATGGGGGTTCGATTCCCCCCACCCGCTTAGATCGTGAAGCCCCTTGAAAGCGATGCTTTCAAGGG
>JAIXUR010000359.1 GCA_027483425.1 Cyanobacteriota bacterium
AAACGCTAATGGTGATTCGGGCCAGCCACCCCTGGATGTGCCACTGGGGTTGGCTGTGCCAGAAGACAACTACACGGTGCGCTATTTTGCCTGCTCACCCTGGCGGCGGTACAAGTTTTCGGCGGGGCTGCTGGGCTGGCTGTACCGCCACAGCCACGAATACGACCTGGCCCACATCCACGCGCTGTTCTCGCCCCTCAGTACAGCGGCGGCGACGGTGGCGCGATCGCGCGGTTTACCCTACGTGCTGCGCCCCCTAGGCACCCTCGACCCCGCCGACCTGCAGAAAAAAAAGCGCCTCAAGCAACTCTATGGCAACCTGTTCGAAGCCCCGAACATCGCTGGAGCCGCAGCGCTGCACTTCACGAGCCCCATAAAAGCGGAGGTGTCCCATCGGTTTGGGGCAACGGCACCAGCCTGGGTGATTCCGTTAGGGGTACAGCCCTCCCCATCCGTCTCGGTGCCAGAACGACAGCAAATCCTGGCGCAGTTGGGGATACCGAGCGATCGCCCCCTCCTGCTGTACCTCTCCCGCCTTGACCCCAAAAAAGGACTCGATCTGCTGCTACCTGCCCTGGAGCAGCTCACCGCCCAGGGCCTAGACTTTCACCTGGTGCTGGCCGGGGGTAACCCCCAGGACCTGGCCTACAGCCAGGCCATTGGCGATCGCCTGCGGGCGACTCCCCTGGGCGATCGCACCACCCTAACAGGCTTTGTGACCGGTGTCACCAAAGCGGCCCTACTGCAGGCGGCCGATGTGTTTGTACTGCCCTCCTCCTACGAAAACTTTGGCATTGCCGTCGCGGAGGCGATGGCCGCCGGGGTGCCCGTGGTGGTGTCTAAGGGGGTCTATATCTGGCCCGATATTGTCGCCAGCGGCAGCGGTTGGGTCTGCGATCTCACCCCAGAGGGAGTGGCTGAGGCCCTGGCTGAAGCCCTAGGCAATTTAGACCAAAGTCGGCAGCGAGGACGGCAAGCCCAAGCCTATGGACGGGAACACTATGATTGGAATGCGATCGCCCATCAAACCCTAGCGGCCTATCATGGGGTGCTTTCCCCAGGCCAGGGGCCGACCCCGGCCCAAACCCCTATCCGCTAGGTAACCCAGGGTGAACCGGTGTCGTAATCCGCACCCCCCATCGCGGGGGAAACGGTGTATAAAGATACGTATAACAGTACGTTAAGAAAACAAGCGTATTTTTCACCTTTGGGTGGAAAATTTAACCATAGAGCGAGATCTACCCCTAGCCATCCAGCGTTGCAGGTCAACCTCCCATGCTTCAGGATCCCAAAGCCGTTCGGTACTATCAACGGATTACCGATGCCTTCGTCGACCAGTGGAACCGAGGTTATCGCACCAGTGAGCTCCGCCTTTACCTAGAAGGCTACCTGGCCGCCCTCCGTCACTCCGATGCCCTCGAACCCTACCTGGTTCATCGCCTCGAAGAAGATACCATCCGTTACCTCAGCGACCCATCAAACTTCGCCATTCCCCAGGCTGAACCCGAGATTTATTAGGGCATTAGGCCAACAGCTTTTGCGATGGACAGATGGCTAGATCAGCTATCCAAAAAATTTTACGAATTGAATCCTCTGTCAAGCGTCAAGATTTTTACACCCAAAAAAAGCTCCTGCCCTAGGGCAGGAGCTTTTTGATTCAACCCTCTCGGGCTAAGCCTCAGAGGTTAGTCGAGGTCGCCCATGGCGAGCACGGGTTCAGTCTCGCGATCGATACCTTTCTCGAAGCCTGCCTCAGCCGCGCGAGCGCGACCGGCATGCCAAAGGTGACCAATCAGGAGGAAGAAACCTAGCACAAAGTGCGAGGTAGACAGCCACTGACGGGGGTTCACAAAGTTCACGGAGTTGATTTCCGTAATCACACCACCCACCGAGTTGATAGAGGCGTTGGGCGCGTGAGTCATATACTCAGCGGCGCGACGCACCTGCCAATCTTGGATATCGTTGGTCAGTTTATCCAGGTCGAGACCGTTGGGGCCACGCAGGGGCTCTAGCCAGGGACCTTGGAAGTCCCAGAAGCGCATGGTTTCACCACCGAAGATGATCTCACCGGTAGGAGAACGCATCAGGTACTTACCTAGACCGGTGGGGCCTTGGGCCGCGCCGATGTTGGCACCCAGACGCATGTCGCGTACCAGGAAGGTCATCGCCTGGGCCTGAGAAGACTCGGCGTTGGTGGGGCCGTAGAACTCAGAAGGATAGGCGGTGTTGTTGAACCACACATAGCAGGAGGCGATAAAGCCCATCAGCGACAGGGCACCTAGGCTGTAGGACAGATAGGCTTCACCAGACCAGATCAGAGCCCGACGGGCCCAGCCAAAGGGCTTGGTGAAAATGTGCCAGATCCCGCCACCAATACAGATCAACCCAATCCAAATGTGGCCGCCGATGATGTCTTCCATGTTGTTGACGCCGACAATCCAGCCGTCGCCACCGAAGGGAGAACCCACCAAATAGCCAAAGATGATGGCCGGGTTGAGGGTCGGGTTGGTGATGATGCGAACATCGCCACCGCCCGGAGCCCAGGTATCGTAGACACCGCCAAAGACGCAGGCCTTCAGAACCAGCAACAGGGCACCACAGCCGAGCAAAATCAGGTGGTAACCGATGATGTTGGTCATCTGGTTCTTGTCTTTCCAGTCGTAGCCGAAGAACGAAGAATACTCTTCTAGCACTTCGGGGCCGCGCAGGGCGTGGTAAACACCACCCAAGCCAAGCACCGCCGAGGAAATCAGGTGCAGTACACCGACGACAAAGTAAGGATAGGTGTTGATCACTTCACCACCAGGCCCTACGCCCCAGCCCAGGGTAGCCAGGTGGGGCAGCAGGATAAAGCCCTGCTCGTAGAGAGGCTTGTCGGGGATAAAGTGGGCTACTTCGAACAGGGTCATAGCCCCAGTCCAAAATACAATCAGACCAGCGTGGGCCACGTGGGCACCCAGCAGCTTGCCGGATAGGTTGATCAGTCGAGCGTTACCAGACCACCAGGCAAAGCCGGTAGATTCTTGGTCGCGCCCAGCAAGAAATGAATTGCTAGAGAGCGTTACCACGGGGGAGTACCTCTTCGGGGAATACAAACTTCTCATGGGGCTGGTCGGTGGGCGCCATCCAGGCCCGAATGCCTTCGTTCAGCAAGATGTTCTTGGTGTAGAAGGTCTCAAACTCAGGGTCTTCCGCCGCCCGAATCTCCTGGGAGACAAAATCGTAGGCCCGCAGGTTCAACCCGAGACCGACCACACCCACCGCACTCATCCACAG